>JAEELK010000247.1 GCA_016282655.1 Bacillota bacterium
CAGCGCCGCCCTCTGCGACGCCCTGCGCGGCGGCGCGCCCGCCGAAGACCCGGCGCCGCTCCTGGCGCAGGTCCAGGCGGCCTACAACAAGACCGCGGAGCTCGTGGCGCAGCTGTAAAACAGCGCCGCTCACCGGCACCGCAAAAAAGACAGAAAAAGAGCAGCCGCAGGGCTGCTCTTTGTTTTCTCGTATGGATCGGGCCTCTGCCGGCGCCGGCTCCCGGCCGGACGCAGGGCCGCGTCCCCTATCCCCGGATGAAGCGCGCCAGGAACTCCTTCGTCTCCGCCTTCTGCGGATCGCCGAAGAGCTGCGCGGGGCTTCCCTCTTCACAGATGACGCCGTGGTTCATGTAGACCACGTGGTTGGAGACGTCTCTCGCGAAGGCCATCTCGTGCGTGACCACGAGCATCGTCATGCCGTCGGACGCAAGGCCCCGCATGACCTCCAGCACCTCGCCCACCATCTCCGGATCCAGCGCGGAGGTCGGCTCGTCGAAGAGCAGGATCTCCGGATTCATGGCCAGCGCGCGCGCGATGGCCACGCGCTGCTTCTGTCCGCCCGAGATCTGCCTGGGCTTCGCGTTGACGTAGGGCGCCATGCCCACGCGGGTCAGGAAGCGGAGCGCCGTCTCTCTGGCCTCGCTCTTGCTGCGCTTCAGCACCTTCATCTGTCCGACGGTGCAGTTCTCCAGAACGGTCATATTATTGAAAAGATTGAAGCTCTGAAAGACCATGCCGACCTTGGCGCGGTAGGCCGCCTCGTTGACGTGCGCCGCCGCCACGTTCTCCCCGTGGAAGAGGATCTCGCCGGCCGTGGGCGTCTCCAGCAGGTTGATGCAGCGCAGCAGGGTGGATTTTCCGCTCCCGGACGCGCCGATGATGGAGGTGACGTCGCCCGGGCGGACGTCGAAGTCGATGTCGCGCAGCACGACGTTGCTGCCGAAGGCCTTGGAAAGATGCCGGACCTCAAGGATCGCTTCTGCCATATCAGTTCCACCCCTTTCCCAGATCGCGGTTCGTCAGTTCGTCTTCGTCCTCCGCGCGCGGCTCCTCAAAGCGCGTCATGCCGCTGGTGAAGGCCAGCGTGTCCGTGGTGGCCAGATCGTAGCTCGCCGGGCCGTCCAGCCGCTTCTCCCACCAGCGCAGCAGGCGCGAGCAGGTGAAGGTCATGATCAGGTAGATGATCATGGCGAGCGTCATGGCCTCGAAATACCAGTAATACGTGCCGGCGTTCTGCTTGGTCACGTAGAAGAGCTCGATGGTGCCGATGACGCTGAGCACGGAGGAGTCCTTGATGTTGATGATCAGGTTGTTGCCGATCTGCGGGATGATGTTCCGCAGCGCCTGCGGGAAGATCACGTAGAACATGGTCTGGAAGTGCGTCATGCCGATGGCCTTGGCGCCCTCCGTCTGGCCCGGGTCGATGGAGAGGATGCCGCCGCGGACGGTCTCCGCCATATACGCTCCGGTGTTGATGGAGACGATGAAGAAGGCCGCCGTCCACATGCCCATGTGGATGTGCGCGTACTGCATGAGGCCGAAATAGATGAACATGGCCTGCACCATCATGGGCGTTCCGCGGAAGACCTCCACGTAAACGGAGAGGATGACGCGCAGAACGCGCAGCAGGACGCGCTTGGGCAGCGGATCCTTCGCGCGGAAGGGAATGGTCTGGATGATGCCCACCAGAAAGCCGATGAGGCAGCCGACGAAGGTGCCCACCAGCGCGATGAGCAGAGAGGTGCCGGCGCCTCTCAGAAAGGATATGCTGTAGTGATCCAGCAGAAACAGGATGCGGGACAGATAGCCCGTTGTGGCCGCAGCGCTCATGTAATGCTCCTATCCGTGCGAAAAAACGGCCGCGCCCGCGGGCGCGGCCATCCATTTTTGTTGCGATCCCTTAGTTGGAGAGCGGCTGTACCGCGATCGCGTCGTTCATCATGTTGGTGTAGTCGTCTTCGGTGTAGCCGGCCAGGACGGCGTTGATGGCGTCGAGCAGTTCGCTGTTGCCCTTCTGTACGGAGATGCCGATGTTGATCTCTTCCTCGGAGACCTGGTAGTTGTCATCGCTTCCGGTGAAGTCCAGCATGCGGAGATCCGGATAGGCGACGCAGGCGGCCAGGGCGGTGGGCTGGTCGGTGCAGACCAGGTTGCAGGCGCCGGACTCGAGGCTGACGAGCATGGCGGGAGCGGTCTCCTGGGCAGCCAGGATGTTGGCGTCCGCGATCTGCGGCAGGCAGCTGTCATACCACACGGTGTTCAGCTGGCTGGTGCAGGTGGCGCCGGCGAGATCGCTGAGGCCGTTCGCGTTGGCGTAGGGGCCGTCCGCCTTTACGAGGGAGACGATGGAGGCATAGTAGTACGGGGTGCTGAAGTCCACGGTGAGCAGACGCTCCGCGGTGATGGACTGACCGGCGATGACGCAGTCGACCTCACCGGCCTGTACGGCCAGCGGGAGGGAATCCCAGTCCATCTTGTGGACTTCGAGGGTCCAGCCGTTGGCTTCGCAGATGGCCTGCGCCATCATGACGTCGTAACCGTAGGCGAAGTCGGCGGCGCCGTAGATGGGGGCAGCGCCGTTGCTGTTGTCGGACTGGGTCCAGTTGTACGGGGCGTAGGCGCATTCCATGCCGACGCGCAGGACGCCGGTGTTCAGGACGGAATTGGCGGGAACGGTGTTCGCGGGCTCGTCGGAACCGCTGTTTTCGCTGCCGCCGGCGTTGCCGCTGGTGCTGCCGCCGCAGGCGGTGAGGGCAAAGACCATCAACAGGGCCAGGGCCAGTGCAAGTACTCTTCTTCTCATTTTCTTTTCTCCTTTTTCTTTCTCTTGCTGCAATGCTGTAACGGTCGATACTTGAATAAAAAAGAACCGCTTCCGTAAAGCGGTCCATGGAGAAAGGAACATGATATTTCCATTCGCCAATGATAGCGCTTCACGAGATTGCTCTCCGTGACAGTCCGCCAAGTATTTCCTGGCGGCCCAGCCAATTCCGAAACCAGGCAGTTTCGGAACGCTTCGGCGGTGTACCCTTTCCGCGGAGACAGATGCCTGTCTTTTCTCCGTTTACTGATGTAGACCGCGCCTCTATCAAGCGATCCTATTCAAATATATGCGCTACCTTACCACGGCAGACGGACTCTGTCAAATGTTTTTTTGCGGAACGCTGCAGCAACGTGCAAAAAACCTGCCGCGTTCCGCCGCCGCCTTTGCCCTCGCGCGGGCGGAGCGTCCCGATTTCCGGGGCGCTCCCTTTGCTCTCGGTTCCGTCCGCGCTGCGCGTTATTTCGCGACGCGCGCGTAATTGGCCTCCACCGCGGCCCAGTCGATGATCTCGAAGAGCGCCTTGATGTAGTCGGCGCGCAGGTTCTTGTACTTCAGATAGTAGGCGTGTTCCCAGACGTCGATGGCGAGCAGCGGAACGAAGCCCGTGCCCTCGCTGATGGGATTGTCCTGGTTGGGGCTGGCCGAGGCCATGAGCTCGCCCGCGGCGTTCGCG
>JAEELK010000025.1 GCA_016282655.1 Bacillota bacterium
CATGCTATTCGGATTTCTCGCTGCGCAGCGAGAGCAATCCCGCCGCGGGCGCGGCCGGCTTCAGCGTGGTGGATCCGCGCACGCTCCCCGCGGAGGCCGCCCTTCCCTGGACCGCCTACGAAGGGCCCGAAACGACCCGGGAGGTGGACGGGCAGATGCACGCGGCGAACCTAAAAGATCTGGTCCTCTGGGGCGATCATCTCTGCGACTGGCTCTTCCCGGGCAAAGGCTACAGCATGGCCGAGTTCGGCTTTACGCAGCCGCTGCGCTAGCGCCCCGGCCGCTCCCGGACAGGGCTCGGCCGCCCAAACGCACAAAAACAAAGCCGCCCGCAGGCCGCGGGCGGCTTTTTGTATCCTCTGCGTTCCCGGAGCGGCCGGGACGGCGCCTTAGAGCAGGTTCACCTCGTCCGCGCCGAAGAGGTGCAGCACGTTGCTGTCGAAGTGCAGGCGCACCTTCTCGCCGTGGCTGAAGCCGCTGGCGTGCTCCTCTCCGAGCTCCAGGCCGGAGACGATGACGACCACCTCTTCTCCCTGCACGCTGCAGTGCAGATGGACGGAGGAGCCCATCATTTCCGAAACGTCCACCTCGGCTTCCACGCCGCCCTCCTTGCAGAGGGAGACGTGCTCGGGACGGATGCCCAGCGTGATCTCCTGCGGCTCGATGCCCCGCTCCTTGATCATCTGCTTCTGCTTTTCGTTCAGCTCGAAGCGTGTACCGTAGAGCGGCACGTAGAACTCGCCGTTCTCGCACTCCAGACGGGTCTGGAAGAAGTTCATCTGCGGCGTGCCGATGAAGCCCGCCACGAAGAGGTTGTGCGGATGGTTGTAGACCTCGTGCGGAGTGCCGATCTGCTGGATGAAGCCGTCGCGCATGATGACGATGCGGTCGCCGAGCGTCATGGCCTCGGTCTGGTCGTGGGTGACGTAGATGAAGGTGGTGTCGATGCGCTGCCGCAGCTTGAGGATCTCGGAACGCATCTGATTGCGCAGCTTGGCGTCCAGGTTGGAGAGCGGCTCGTCCATGAGGAAGACCTGCGGCTCGCGGACGATGGCGCGGCCGATGGCCACGCGCTGGCGCTGTCCGCCGGAGAGCGCCTTGGGCTTCCGGTCCAGATACTCCGTGATGTCCAGGATCTCCGCGGCCTCGCGGACCTTCCGGTCGATCTCCGCCTTGGGCATCTTGCGCAGCTTCAGGGCAAAGGCCATGTTGTCATAGACGGACATGTGGGGATAGAGCGCGTAGTTCTGGAAGACCATGGCGATGTCCCTGCCCTTGGGCGGCACGTCGTTCACGAGCCTGCCGTCGATGTAGAGCTCGCCTTCGGTGATGGTGTCCAGGCCCGCGATCATGCGCAGGGTGGTGGACTTGCCGCAGCCGGACGGTCCGACCAGCACGATGAACTCCTTGTCCGCGATGTCCAGGCTGAACTGCTGCACCGCCACAGTGCCTTCCGCCGTGATCTGCAGGTTGTGCTTCTTTTCCGGCTCCTCGTCCTTCTTTTTGCCGAAGAGCCCTTTCTTCTGTTTGGATTCGGAGTGCGGATAGATCTTCTTGATATTCTTCAGCTGTACTGTAGCCATGGGGCTTCTCCCTTAACCTTCGTTGCGGTTGCGCAAGATTCTTGTGGCGATATAACTGACGGGGATGAGGATCAGCAGCAGGATGAAGGACATGGCCGCCGCGCGGCTGGTCTTCAGATGCGTGAACGCCTGCTTGTAGATGTAGTAGCTGACCACTTCCGTGGCGGTGCCGGGACCGCCCTTGGTCAGGACGTAGATGAGGTCGTAGGTCTTGAATGCCGTGATGAGGCGGAGCAGGATGGCCACCAGGAAGGTGGGCGCCATCAGCGGCAGGGTGACGTATTTGAAACTCTGCCAGCGGCTCGCGCCGTCGATGCTCGCCGCCTCGTAGGGCTCCTTTGGCAGGGAGACCAGGCCGGCCAGCAAAATGAGTACCATATATGAGATCTGCTGCCAGACGTCGATGAAGATGACGGTGCCGAGGGCCGTGGCATTGTCCGCAAGCCAGGCGTGGCCCGTGATCCCGATGAATGAGAGCAGCCAGTTTACGACGCCGAGGGTGCTGTGCAGCAGCAGCCTCCAGGTGAGGCCCACCGCCACAGGCGTGATCATCATGGGGATGATGACGATGGAGAAGAAGATGTTCTTCCCTTTGATCTTGCAATTGAAAAGCAGTGCTATGGCGAAGCCGAGCACGAATTCGATGACGACGACGATCACCGAGAAGATGACGGTCGTCTTGATGGAGCCCATGAAATACTGGTCCTTCAGCGCGGAGGCGTAGTTGCCGAAGCCCATGAAGGCGCCGAGGCCCTTGTATTTCAGGTCCACGGAAAAGAAGCTGATGAAGAAAGAATACGCCAAAGGCAGAACGATGGTGACCCCCAGCAGGATCAGCGAGGGGATCAGAAAGATCAGCGCGTTCTTCCGTCGGTCGGATATCATAGGGATCCTCCAGTCGGCAGGCCCGCCGGCCCGGCCCCGCCGCAAGGCGGGGCCGGGCGTTCCGGCAGGCTGAGGTTCGTTTCGCTCGCGGATCGGAGAGATGCTATCTCTTCAGGTCCTTCATCTCCAGGGCGACCTGATCCAGGGCCTCCTGGGCGGTCTTGTTGCCGGAAACGGCTTCGCTCAGCTCACGGCCGAAGATCTCCATGAGCGGAGTGGAATCGGGCATGATGGGCAGCATGACGGCCGTCTTCATGATATCCAGGACGGTGTCATAGTACGGATAGAGCGCCATGATGTCGGGATCGGAGAAGATGTCGCTTCTGGTGGGCGCGGAACCGCCTTCGGCGCGCAGCTTGGCCACGTCGAAGGATTCGATGTAGTTGATGAACTCCCAGGAAGCGTCCTTATCCTTGGCGTTGTGCGGGATGGCCCAGCCCCAGCCGCCGTTGAGGGAGTGTCCGCCGGGGATGTTGGCGATCTCGGAGAGACCGACGACCTGAGACTGCTCGGGGTCGTCCAGGACCGGCATGAAGGTGTTGTAGGTGACGAAGGAAGCGGCCTTGCCGGCAGAGTACACGGCGTAGGCGTCGTCCAGGTTGAAGCCGGCGGCACCGGCCGGGGAAGCGTTGGCTACAGCGTCCATGTAGAGCTCGAGGGCTTCCACGACTTCGGGATTGTTGACGGTGATGTTTCCATCGGCATCATAGAAGTCGCCGCCGTTGGAATACATGTAGTTGCAGAACTCGATGGCGATCGGGTCGCCTCTGCCCGCCTGATGGACCGCGCCGTACATCTCGACGCCCTGCTCCTTGAAGTAGGCGGTGGTGAAGTCCGCGACCTGGACGTACTCGGCCAGGGTCTCGGTGGGCATGGTGAAGTCCACGCCGTACTTGGCGACGTAGGCTTTGTGCAGACCCTCGTCCGCGAAGACGTCCGGACGATAGATCAGCGCCATCATGTAGTTGTAGAAGGGCAGCTCGTAGGTGACGCCGTTCAGCTCGCCGACCATTTCCATCATGGTGGGGAGGTAGACGGAGGTGTCGAAGCCGGAAGCCTCGATGTAGGGATCCAGCGGCTCCATCCAGCCGGCTTCGGCGAATTCGCCGACCCAGTAGCAGTCTACGACCAGCACGTCATAGTCACTCTCGGAAGCCGTCAGCTGGGTGACGAGCTTGTCGTGCATGGTGGCGTAGTTGATGACTTCGGCTTCGACCTTGATGCCGGTCGCGGCTTCGAAGTCGTCCAGTCTGGCCAGGACCTGATCGGTGGCGTTCAGATCTTCCATCAGGATCTTCAGGACCTTGGTCTCGGTGGCCTGCTGCTGGCCGCCGCTCTGCTGTCCGCCGCAGGCTGCAAGGCTGAATACCATCAGCAGCGCGAGGACGATGACGAGTAGCTTTTTCATTTTTCTTTTCCTCCTAGTAAAAAACTGAAAAAAGCGACGGTTTGTATTGTGACCGGCCTCTCTGCCGGTGACAATCATTTGATGGAGCCGAAGGTGAGCCCGTTCACCAGATACTTCTTGATGAAGGACGAGAGGATGACGATCGGGAGGATGGCGAGCATGGTGGAGGCGCAAAGCTCCGCGATCTTGACGCCGTGCTGGGTCTCCAGGGCCGCGATGGCCACGGGGATGGTGCGGGTGGCGTTGCCGGAGAGCACCAGGGCGAAGACGAATTCGTTCCAGCTGACCAGGAAGCTGTAGACCGCCGTGGCCATCATGCCCGGCGCGATCAGCGGGAAGACGACCTTAAAGAAGGTCTGCATGGTGCTGCAGCCGTCTATGGCGCTGGCTTCGTCCAGCTCCCGCGGCACGTTGTCGTAGAAGCCGAGGAGCATCCATATGACGTATGGGAGGTTAAACGTGAGATAGGCTAAGACGAGGGCCATCCAGCTGTCGTTCAGGCCGACGGAGCGGATGAGCGTGTTGATGGGGATGACCAGCACGATGGGCGGGATCATCTGGGTGGCCAGGATGGCCAGCTTGGCGCCCGTCATGTTGCCCGGCTGGCGGGAGAGCCAGTAGGAGGACATGGCGCCGAAGACCACGGAGAGGACCGTGGCGGAGAGCGAAACGATGGCGCTGTTGAGATAGTATCTGGCGAACTTGTTGGTCGTCAGCACTTCGATATAGTTTTCCAGCGTCAGCTGCACGTGGAAGTTCGGCGGGATCTGATAGGCCTGCGCCTTGGTGATCAGCGAGGTCCGCAGGATCCAGAGCAGGGGCAGCAGGAAAAAGAGGGTGACGAGCACCAGCGCCAGATAGAGCAAAAACGTTTGATAGGCGGGTCTTTGTCCGAGTCTCAAAACGACACCTCCTAGCGGGAGTCCGGGGTCATCTGCGGGGAGAAGGGATCCGCGGCGTTTTAGAGGTTTGCGCCGCCGGCCACGTTGACGGCCTCACCGGTGAGGAACTTCGCCTCCGGAGAGACCAGATAGCCGACCACGTCGGCGACGTCCTCCGGATAGCAGAGGCGCCCGAGCGGCGTCTTGTCGATGTAGCCCTGCCGGACTTCCTCCGGGGAGATGCCGCGCATCTCGCCTTCCCAGACGATCTCTCTGTCCTGCATGGCGGTCTTTACGAAGCCGGGGCAGACGCAGTTGACGGTGATCTTCCGGGCGGCGAACTCCAGCGCCATGGCCTTGGTGAGGCCCAGCACGGCGTATTTGGAGGCGGTGTAGTGCGGGAGCGTCGGGTCCGGCTTGACCGCCGCCATGGAACAGGTGTTGACGATGCGGCCGCCGTCCGTCAGCAGCGGCGCGGCCGCCTGCGTGACCAGGAAGATGCCCTTGCAGTTGACGTCGAAGTTGAAGTCCCATTCCTCTTCCGTGAGGTCCACCAGGTGATGCATGGTGGAGACGCCGGCGTTGTTCATGAGGATGTCGATGCGGCCGTAGTTCTCCTTGACCCACTGCATCTTCTCCACGACGTCCGCCTTCTTGGTGACGTCCACGGAGATGGCCGCGTGCTTTGCCTTGCCGCTCGGGTCCTCCAGCATGGCGACCGTCTCTTCGGCGCCCGCGGGATTGATGTCGGCAACGATGACGCTGCAGCCCAGCTTTGCGAACTTTTCGGCGATGGCGCGGCCGATGCCGCCGCCCGCTCCGGTGATGAATGCGACTTGTCCTTCGTTCTGTAACACGGTCTGCTCCTCCTATTCGTACAGGGTCTCGAGTATGCTGCAGTCCCCGCGCAGCTCGGGGTAGAGCCTGCGGTAGACCTCATAGGCTTTGTTGTAGATCTTTACGGCCGCCGGGTCCGGACGGTAGACCTTATATTCGTCCAGGAAGCTGCGGATCTGGCCCCAATCCGTGAAAAGGCCGAGCGCCATGCCCGCCACGAAGGCGACGCCGAGGGCGGAGCCGGGATGGCTCGGATAGGCTTTGATCTCCGCGTCCAGGATGTCCGCCGAGATCTGGCACCAGAGCGGGCTCTTTGCGCCGCCGTCCGAAGCGATGACCTGCCGCGGCCGGTAGCCCATCTCCGCGAGCACGTCCACGTGATGCCGGAAGCCGTATACGACGGATTCCATGATGGCGCGGAAGATGTGCGCGCGGCTGTGGCTCAGGGTGAGGCCGAAGAGGATGCCGCGGGCGCCGGGGTCGAAGATGGGGGTCTTCTCGCCCAGGAAATAGGGCAGGACGATGAGCCCGTCCGAGGCCGGCGGGAGCTTCTCCGCTTCCGCGTCCAGCTGTTTCAGGATATTCTTGTCCTCGGAGCCGAGGATGCCGTGCGTGAACCATTTGACGAGCGATCCGCTGGAGGCCATGCAGCCGTTCAGCAGATATTTCCCCGGCACATCGTGATAGTCGAAGAAGAGCTTCTCGCTGGTCTTGAGCTCCTCCGTGCAGTAGAGGATGTCTCCGGCGCCGCCGAATTTGATCAGGAGATCGCCTTCGTCCAGGATGCCGGCCGCCAGCGTGGAGGCCACGTGGTCCGCGCTGCCGCCGACGATGGGGACGCCCGCGGGCAATCCCAGGAGGGCGGCCGCTTCCGGCGAGGTCTTCGACACGATCGCCGTGGGATCCTGGACCGGCGGGAGCATGGCGGGATCCATGCCGCAGAGCGCGAAGTGCTCCGGGATCCACTGCCGGCTCCGGATGTCGAAGCAGCCGCTCTCGGCGGCCCAGTTCAGCTCCAGCGCCTTGACGCCGGAGAGCTTGTACGCGATGTAGTCGTAGGAGCCCATGACGGTGGCGACGCGCGCCCAGACCTCAGGCTCGTTCTCCTTCACCCAGAGCAGGCGGGGCAGGATGTGCTGCTGGTTGGTCTTTCCGCCGGTCCGGGCGTAGAGTTCCTTCTGGTCGATCAGGGCCGTCAGCTTCTCGATCTGCCTGGTGCAGCGGGAATCGTTCTGCTGGATGGTGTTGCGCAGGACGTTTCCTTCTTTGTCCAGCAGGACGATGGCGGGGACCATGCCGCTGCAGCCGATGCAGGCGAGCTGCGACAGAGCCTCCGGCGCCTGCGCGCGGATCTCCCGCACGCCGTCGATGACGTTCTGCCACCACTCGTCCGC
>JAEELK010000026.1 GCA_016282655.1 Bacillota bacterium
AGATCGGACACGGCGCGCTGGCCGAACGGGCGCTGCTCCCGGTGCTCCCCAGCCCCGAAGAGTTCCCCTATGCCATCCGTGTCGTATCGGAAGTCCTCTCTTCCAACGGCTCTACCTCCATGGGCTCCACCTGCGCGAGCTGCCTGGCCCTCATGGACGCCGGCGTTCCCATCAAGGCGCCGGTGGCGGGCATCGCCATGGGCCTGGTCAAGGGCGAAGACAAGCTCGTGATCCTCAGCGACATCCAGGGCATGGAAGACTTCCTCGGCGACATGGACTTCAAGGTCGCCGGCACCAAGAAGGGCGTCACCGCC
This sequence comes from Bacillota bacterium, assembly GCA_016282655.1. Taxonomy (GTDB): domain Bacteria; phylum Bacillota; class Clostridia; order Peptostreptococcales; family Anaerovoracaceae; genus JAEELK01. The sequence continues at coordinate 315 of JAEELK010000026.1, forward strand.
ATCCAGATGGACATCAAGATCCACGGCCTCTCCAGAGAGATCCTCGAGAAGGCGCTGGCCCAGGCCAGAGAGGGCAGACTGTTCATCATGGACAAGATGCTCGAAGAGATCCCGGAACCCAGAAAGGAGCTCTCTCCCTGGGCGCCGCGCATCATCTCCATGAACATCGATCCCGACAAGATCCGCATCGTCATCGGCAAGGGCGGCTCCACCATCAACCGCATCATCGCCGAGACCGGCGCCAAGATCGACATCGATGACGACGGCCTGGTCTCCATCGCCTCCCCGAACATGGAGGCGGCGCTGGCCGCGCAGAAGGAGATCGAGCTCCTGACCAAGGACGTCGAGGTGGGCGCCATCTACGAAGGCACCGTCACCCGCATCATGAACTTCGGCGCGTTCGTGGAGATCCTTCCCGGCAAGGAAGGCCTGCTCCACATCTCCCGCATCGCCAAGGAGCGCGTGGAGAAGGTCGAAGACGTGCTGAAGGTCGGAGACAAAGTCACCGTCAAGTGCTTCGAGATCGACGACAAAGACCGCATCAACCTGACCCGCAAGGATCTGCTCTAATCGACGCGGTTTCGCAAAAAAACCATTCACAGCCTCTGCGGGTGACCGGCAGGGGCTGTGTTTGCAGAAAAGGAAAGATATGATCCAGATCAAAAATACAAGGAACGGGATCCCGGTGATCTACGAAGAGCTGGACCACGTGCAGTCCGCCTCCATGGGCCTCTGGGTCAAGGCGGGCTCCGCGCACGAGGCGCCGGCGCAGTACGGCATCTCGCACCTCATCGAGCACATGCTCTTCAAGGGCACGGAAACGCGCAGCGCGCGGGAGATCGCGGAGAGCGTGGACCGCATCGGCGGCTACATCAACGCCTTCACCGGAAAGGAAGCCACCTGCTACTACATCAAGGCCCTGCGCGGCAATCTGGAGCAGGCCTGGGAGATCGTGACGGACCTCTTCCTGCACTCCGTCTTCGATCCGGCGGAGCTCGAAAAAGAAAAGCAGGTGGTCTACGAGGAGATCAAGATGAGCGAGGACGCGCCGGACGAATGCGCGCGCGACCTCCTGGACCAGCTGGTCTTTCAGCAGACCGAGCTCGAGAACCCGGTGATCGGCACGGTGGACTCGCTCGCTGCCATCAGCCGCGACGACATCCTGGACTATCTCCGCAAGGAGTACATCCGCGAGCACGTGCTGGTGGCGCTGGCCGGCAATCTGGACGGCGAAGAGGCCGTGTCCTATTTCGACCAGCGTCTCGCGCCTGTGGCGGGCGGCAGCCGCGCGCCCTGGCAGCACAAGGGCGATTACAGACCGCAGTACCGCATGAAGGTGAAGGACATCGAACAGAGCCACATCTGCATCGGCATCCCCACGGTCCCGCAGGAGCATCCTCTGTACTACGCCTATGCCGTCCTCGGCAATCTCATGGGCGGCACCATGAGCTCCCGGCTCTTTCAGCGCATCCGCGAGGAGAAGGGCCTGGCCTACGCGGTCGTCGCGGGGCACAGCTCCTACACGAGCCAGGGCATCTTCGACATCTACGCCGGCGTGGCGCATCAGAAGGTGCCGGAGGCCATGGAGGCCATCCGCGGAGAGCTCGCGCTGCTCGCGCGCGAGGGGCTGAGCGAGGAGGAGGTCCGGACCTCGAAAGAACAGCTGAAGAGCAACTATATCTTCGGACAGGAAAACGTCAACAGCCGCATGTTCCAGATGGGGAAAGGCCAGCTGCTGCTCGGACGGACGCGCAGCCCGGAGGAGGTCCTCCAAAGGGTGGACGCGGTCGGCATGGAAGAGCTCGCGCAGGCCATCGAAGGCATCTCTCACATCGAGAACTACTGCGGCGTGCTGCTGAGCGACCGGGAATGCGACTGGAAAGCGACGATGCTGGGAGAATGAGCATGAAGATCAGGATCACATCCTTGAGCGGCGTATTGCCGCAGTACGAGACCGAAGGCGCCGCCGGCATGGACCTGCGGGCGTATCTGGACGCGCCCGTGACTCTGCAGCCCGGCGAGCGCATGCTGGTGCCCACGGGCATTTCCATCGCGCTGCCGCGCGGCTATGAGGCGCAGATCCGGGCCCGCAGCGGCCTCGCCGTGAAGAAGGGCATCGGCCTGGTCAACGGCGTCGGCACCATCGACAGCGACTACCGCGGCGAGATCCGCGTGCCCCTCATCAACTGGGGCCACGAGCCCTTCCTCATCGAGAACGGGGACCGCATCGCGCAGATGGTGATCGCCGCCTACGAAGTGGCCGAATGGGAGCCCGCGGAGACGCTGGACGAAACGGAGCGCGGCGCCGGGGGCTTCGGTCACACCGGCGGCTCCGGCGCTTTGAAATAGAAAGGAGCCGTCATGATCCTTCGGGAAGACATCGAAGCCAGAGAAGAGGCGCTGCTCTCGCCCTACGCCTGCCGCAGCGCGCAGAGCCGCGGCAGAGAGCGGGAGGAGGCGCCGTGCAGATACCGCACCGCCTTCCAGCGCGACCGCGACCGCATCATCCACGCGAAATCCTTCCGGCGTCTCATGCACAAGACGCAGGTCTTCCTGGCGCCCGAGGGCGACCATTACCGCACCAGGCTCACCCACACGCTGGAGGTGGCGCAGATCGCGCGGACCATCGCGCGCGCGCTGGCGCTGAACGAGGACCTCACCGAGGCGATCGCGCTCGGCCACGACCTCGGCCATACGCCCTACGGGCACAACGGCGAGGAATGCCTGAACCGCCGCCATCCGGGCGGCTTTAAGCACAACCTCCAGAGCCTGCGCATGGTAGACCATCTGGAGATGCACGGGAAGCTGCGCGGCATGAACCTTTCCGCGGAGGTGCGCGACGGCATCGCCAACCACACCGGCCCGGTCATCCCCTTCACGCTGGAAGGGCAGATCGGGCGCTTCAGCGACCGCATCGCCTACATCAACCACGACATCGACGACGCCATCCGCGGCGGGATCATCTCCGCGGAGGAGCTTCCGCGGGATTCTGTCGCTTTGCTCGGAAAGGGGCACGGCGAACGGATCGACAGCCTCGTGCGCGATCTGGTGGAGCATTCGGACGGCAGGGACGCGATCGGCATGAGCCCGGAGGGTCTGCAGGCCATGGACACGCTGCGCGGATTTATGTTTGAGAACGTCTATCACAGCAAAAGAGTGAAGAAAGAGGCGGACATGGCCATGGTCCGCTACGTGGTGGAGGGTCTCTACGACTGTTACGACG
>JAEELK010000027.1 GCA_016282655.1 Bacillota bacterium
ATCCCTCCGCGATCAGCCGGTGCAGCTCCAGGAAGGGCGCCGGATCCGGACAGTCGCTGACGCTCTCGCAGCGCAGGGCCGCGGAGAGGCGCTCCGCCGCCCCGGCAAGGTCCAGATCCGGATACTTTTCTTCATTATAAAAATAGCTGAAAACGTCCATGTCAGTCTTCCAAATATCTGCTGAGGAATTCGCGGGTCCGCGCTTCCCTGGGGTTTCCGAAAAGCTCCTCCGGCGTGCCCTGCTCCAGGATGACCCCGTTGTCCATGAAGACCACGCGGTCGCTGACCTCCTTTGCGAAGGCCATCTCGTGGGTGACCACGATCATGGTCATGCCGCCTTCCGCCAGGCGCTTCATGACGTCCAGCACCTCGCCCACGATCTCGGGGTCGAGCGCGCTGGTGGGCTCGTCGAAGAGCATGATGTCCGGGTCCATGCAGAGCGCCCGGGCGATGGCCACGCGCTGCTTCTGCCCGCCGGAAAGGCGGCGGCTGTCCGCGTGGATGAAGTCCGAGAGCCCCACGGCCTCCAGATGCCGGATGGCGGTCTCTCTCGCCTCCTGCCGCGGCAGGCCTTTCACGGAGACCGGCGCCAGCGTGCAGTTGTCCAGCACGTTCTTGTTGTTGAAGAGATTGAAGCTCTGGAAGACCATGCCGATGCGCTCGCGCAGCTCCTCCAGGTCCGTGGAGAGGTCCATGAGGTCCTTGCCCTCGAACCAGATGTGTCCCTCGTCCGGCTCTTCCAGCAGGTTGATGCAGCGCAGCAGCGTGGACTTGCCGGAGCCGGAGGCTCCGATCACGCAGACCACTTCTCCGGGATAGACCTCGAAATCGATGCCCTTCAGCACCTTCAGGCTGCCGAAGGACTTTTCCAGCCCTTCGATCCGTAAGATCGCTTCCGTGTTCGTTTGCTTCGTCATAGTCGTTTCCCTTCCGCCTAATTGGAGCTGGGCAGCGGAGCCGCCACCGCGTCCATGCGCTTTGCGATGAGCTTCATGATCAGGCTGGAGAAGAGGGTGAGGATCAGATAGATGACCGCCGCGATGCAGTAGACCGGCAGCGCCTTGTAATAGATGCCCGCCACGCTGGTGGTCGCGAACATCAGGTCGTAGCAGCCGATGACCGAGAGCACCGAGGAATCCTTGATGTTGATGATGAACTCGTTGCCGATGGCCGGGATGCTGTTCTTCACCGCCTGCGGGAAGATGACCAGGAGCATGGTCTTCCAGGTGGACATGCCGAGGCTTCTCGCCGCCTCGCCCTGGCCCGGGTCAACGGACTCGATGCCGCCCCGCAGCACCTCGGAGAGGTAGGCCGTGGAGTTGAAGGAGACGGTCAGGAGGCCGGAGAGGAAAAAGCTCCAGATCTTGCTGACCTCCGCGATGCTCATGCCCGTGCTCCGGAAGAGCCCGAAGCCGGCGTAGTAGAAGATCAGCGCCTGCACCATCATAGGCGTGCCGCGGACCACCGCGACGTAGATCCGCGCGAAGCCGCAGCCCAGCTGCTTCAGCGTCAGCACCAGCGGGCTGTCGCCCCGGCCCGGCGTCTGGATGCGCAGGAAGGTGAGCAGCACCGCCAGCACGAAGGCGACAGCCGTGCCCACGAGCGCGATGATGACCGTGGTCTTCACGCCCTTGCCGAACAGCGTCCGGCCGTTCCAGAGCATGTAGAAGAGCGAGCCCATGAAATCCGTGGGATTGCTCGTGGCCGCCACGGCCCGCCGGAAGGTGGGGATCAGGCTGAAGAGCCAGATCCCCCCGGCGGCGAAGCAGACCAGCAGCAATAGATTCCTGATGCGGTTGGATAAATGTCTCTTGGCCCGCATTTCGTTCCTCTCTTACTTATCTCGGCTGATCTTCGACGGCCTGGTTCCAGAGTTCCGTTCTGGTGTCTTCGCTGATGGTGGCCAGCGCCGCGTTCACCTGATCCAGCAGCTCGTTGTCCGTGAGGCGGATGCCGACGCAGGCGCCCACGAAGCCCAGGTCGAAGCCGTCGCCCTGCGCGAAGCGAATGACGCGGAAGTCCGGGTTGGCGTCCAGGTAAGCGGGGGTGTTCTCGACGTTGACGACGATGGCGTCACAGGCGTCCTCCTGCAGACGGGAGATCATGTTCGGCACGCTGCTGACGGGGTTCAGATGCTCTACGCCGTCCATCTGATCGATGACGGTGTCCAGCTTGGTGTCCTTCTGGCCCAGCACGGCCGCGCCGGCGAAGTCGTGGATCGTGGTCGCGTTCTCGTAGGGGGAACCGGCCTTCAGCATGATGCCGTATTCGGTGGTGTGGTAGGGGTCGGAGAAGTTGATGGCTTCTCTTCTTTCGGCGGTGTCCGCCATGCCGGCGATGATCAGGTCGATCTGGCCCTGGTTCAGGGCTTCGATGAGGCCGTCCCAGGCCAGCATCACGACGACCAGCTCGTAGCCCGCCTCATCGGCGATGCGCCGCGCGATCTCGACGTCATAACCGGCCGCGAAGCTGCCGGGCACGTTCTCGATGGGCACGTTGCCCTCGCGGGCAGTGTCTTCCATCCAGTTGTTGGGGGGATAGGCGCATTCCATGCCGACGCGGATCTGCGGGAGCTCCGTCGTTTCGGGCTCGTCGGAAGTCTGCGTGCCGCCGCTGCTGCTGCTGCCGCAGGCGACCAGACCCAGCGCCATGACCAATACCAGTAACAATGCAAGTGCTCTTCTCATTTTTGTACCTCCTTACAAAACAAACTGAGCCGCAGATGCGGCTGCGCATCTACGGCTCATACGATCGATCGGGCGATACAAGTATGGATGAGTCGTTCGAATAGCGCTCCACATCTCAGATGTGACAGTCCAGCGGATCTTCTCCGCTGGCCCAAGGAAACAGACCTGCAGGGTCCTGTGTCCTTTCGGCGGCTGCACCTTCCCTCCGCGGAGCCTGCACTCCGTTGGATGCGGGGGTCTTTGCAAACCGCAACCTCTATCGAATGTGGCGATTATATCCACCGTATCCATGCTTGTCAAGCAAAAAATTGTATACATTTTTGCTTTTTACGTTTTTGTTTTCCGGCACACCGCTGCGCAGGCGGACCGATGCGCCCGTCAGGAGGGCAGGACCCGCCCGGCGGAGCCGGCCGCCGCCGCGGGCCACGGTCCGCTTCTCCTTGTAGTTTTTCCGCGCAGATGCTATACTGTATCTAAATGACCTGAAACGTCGATCGCAATCCAACAGAAAGCGAGCTTTCATATGCCTAACAAAAATATCTACAGGCCCGGGCTCTATCCGGTCCGTCCGGCGGAAAGCCTGCAGGAGCTGGTGCGGAGCAGCACGCGCCTCTACGCCAACCGTCCTGCCTTCCTCGTCAAAGACAAGCCCGGCGGCGCGTACCGTCCCATCCTCTTCCGCGAGGTCGAGGAAGACCTGAACGCCCTGGGGACCGCCCTGCTCTCGCTGGGGCTCGGCGGGGCGCGGATCGCCGTTATCGGAGAGAACCGCTACCAGTGGTTCCTCACCTATATGGCCGTCGCCAACGGCGTCGGCATCATCTGTCCGCTGGACAAGGAGCTGCCTCCCGGCGAGATCCACGGCCTGCTCCGCCGTTCCGGCGCCACGGCCATCGTGTACTCCGGCAAGCTGGAAGCCGCGGTGGCAGAGGCCATAGAAGGCATCTCCGAGATCCGCTGCCTCATCGGCATGGACCTCCCCGTCAGCGACGGCAGCCATCTCTCCTTCCAGGAGCTGCTCCAGAAGGGGCGCCGGCTCCTGCGCGGCGGAGACCGCGCGTATCTGGAGCGGACGGTGGATCCGGACGCCATGGCGGTGCTCCTCTTCACCTCGGGCACCACGGGCAATTCCAAAGGCGTCATGCTCAGCTCCCGCAACATCGCCGCGAACACCGTCAACATGTCCCGCGTGGTCAGCGTCAGCGGCAAGGTCGGTCTCTCCGTCCTGCCCATGCACCACTGCTTCGAGATGACCTGCCACATCATCACGGGCTTCTATCAGGGCTGCTGCATCGCCTACTGCGAAGGGCTCAAGCACATCAGCAAAAACATGGCGGAGGCGAAGGCCAACGTGCTCCTCGCCGTCCCGCTCATCTTCGAGACCATCCACAAGCGCATCTGGCGGCAGGCCGAAAAGGCCGGCGTGGCCCAGCAGCTCGCCCGCGGCGTGCAGCTCTCCAAGCGCCTCTCCCGCCTGCACATCCACGTGGAAAAGCAGCTCTTCAAGCAGGTCCACGACGCCCTCGGCGGCTCCGCGGAGATCTTCATCGCGGGCGGCGCGCCCATCGATCCCGCCATCATCGAGAGCTTCCGCGCCATGGGCATCAATATGTTCCAGGGCTACGGCATGACGGAATGCGCCCCCATCATCGCCGTCAACATGGACAACTACAGCAAGCCCGCCGCGGCGGGCCTGCCCCTCCCCGGCACCCGCATCCGCATCGAGGCGCAGGACGCCGACGGCATCGGCGAAGTCTTCTGCAAGAGCGACTCCGTCATGCTCGGCTACTACAACGATCCGGAGGCCACCGCGCAGGTGCTGCAGGACGGCTGGCTCTGCACGGGCGACTACGGCTACCTGGACCAGGACGGCTTCCTCTACATCACCGGCCGCAAAAAGAACGTCATCGTCACCAAGAACGGCAAGAACATCTTCCCCGAAGAGCTGGAGTCCCTGCTGCAGAAGAGCGACCTCGTACAGGAGGTCATGGTCTACGGCGAGGACGACAAGGACGGCGACCTCAAGGTCTGCGCGGACATCTTCCCCAACTACGCCCTGCTGCGGGAGCAGCACGGCGCGCTGAGCCCGGAGCGCATGCGCGATCTCTTCGACGTCATCGTGGAGGAGGTCAACGCGCAGATCCCCTCCTACAAGCGCATCCACCGCTTCTACCTCAAGGAGAACGATTTCGAGAAGACCACCACGCAGAAGATCAAGCGCCATCTGGCCGTACACGGCGCGGCACAGGAAGAGAAAAAACAGTAAAGCGAAGAAGAGCGGCCCTCGCGGAGCCGCTTTTCCTTAAGAAAGGGACCCGATATGGATCAAGAGGTACTTCTGGACTATCTGATCGAACGCTTCAAGGAGGAATCCGCCGAGCAGCAGGACCTGGAGGTCCCCGCGGACCTCGCGGGGAAACGGCGCGTCCTCCGCTCCCTCATGAACATCCGGATGCCGGGCGAGCTGGCTCCGGAGGTGCTCGCCGTACAGGACGAGTATCTGCAGGAGCGGGCGCGCGAAAAGGGCATCGTGACGCTGCGGGAGATCCCCACGGCCGCGGAGCAGGGCAGCCGCCTGCCGTTCGCGGACCGTCTCTCCATCTGGCAGGGGGACATCACGCGGCTCGCGGTGGACGCCATCGTGAACGCGGCCAACGCCCAGATGCTGGGTTGCTTCGTGCCGATGCACGGCTGCATCGACAACTGCATCCACAGCTATGCCGGCGTCCAGCTCCGCCTGGACTGCGACCGCCAGATGAAGCTGCTGCGCAAAGCGCACGGCAGCGCTTACGAACAGCCGACGGGGGTCCCGATGCTGACGCCGGGCTACAACCTCCCCGCGAAATACGTGGTCCACGTCGTCGGGCCCATCGTGGAGTTCTTCCTGAGCGAGGCGCTGGAAGAGGATCTGGCGGCCTGCTACCGGAACACGCTGGATCTCTGCGCGGAGAACGGGATCCGCTCCGTCGCCTTCTGCTGCATCTCCACCGGCGTCTTCATGTTCCCGAACAAAAGGGCCTCCGAGATCGCCGTCAAAACGGTCACAGACTGGCTCAGCGCGCATCCGGACGGCATGGACCGCGTGATCTTCAGCGTATTCAAGGACGAGGACAAGGCGCATTATGAAGAACGATTCTTCTGATCTGCCCAACGGCTATCTCGTGACCATGCGAAAGGGCATCGGGTCGCTCGGCCGCTTCGCTTCCGGGCTCTCCGAAGGGCGCGGGAGCAGAGCGGAGCGGCTGCGGCGCCTGAAAGAAGCGCTCGCGGCCGCCGACGCCGTCGTGCTCGGCGCGGGCGCGGGGCTCTCCACGGCGGCCGGCTTCACCTACGCGGGCGAGCGCTTCCGCCGCTATTTCTCCGACTTTGAAGAAGCCTTCGGATTTCACGACATGTACGCCGGCGGCTTCTTCGTCATGGAGCTTCCGCCCGAGATCGCGTGGGCCTTCTGGTCCAGAAACATCTGGATCAACCGTTACACGGACCCGGCGGGACCGGTCTACCGCGATCTGCTCGCGCTGCTCCGGGGCAGAGACTACTTCGTGATCACCACCAACGTGGACCATCAGTTCCAGCGGGCGGGCTTCGACAAGGCACGCCTCTTCTACACCCAGGGCGACTACGGGCTCTGGCAATGCAGCACGCCCTGCCACGACAGGACCTATGACAACGAGGACGCCGTGCGCGAGATGCTCCTGGCGCAGGGCTTCGGCTTCGGGGCGGACGGGACGCTCTCCTTCCCGGATGGACGGGCGCCCGGGATGACCGTGCCGCCCGGGCTGCTCCCCCGCTGCCCCGTCTGCGGCGAGCCCATGAAGATGAATCTGCGCGGAGACGACAGCTTCGTCGAGGACGAGGGCTGGCACAGGGCTTCCGCGGCCTATCTGGACTTTCTGAACAGCCACGAAGGGCAGCGCCTGCTCTTCCTGGAGATCGGCGTCGGGAACAACACGCCCATGATCATCAAATACCCCTTCTGGCAGATGGCGGGCGAGAATGAAAACGCCGTCTACGCCTGTCTGAATTACAACGAAGCCTGCTGCCCCGCGCTGATCGAGGATCGCTCCATCGTGCTCTCCGGCGACAGCGGCGAAGTGATCCGGC
>JAEELK010000028.1 GCA_016282655.1 Bacillota bacterium
GCCGAATAAGAAAGAACGGAACGCCTTATGGCATATAAAGTCAAGCTGGATGTCTTCGAGGGGCCCTTCGACCTTCTGGTCTATCTGATCGAGAGCGCCGAGGTGAGCATCTACGACATCCCCATCGCGGAGATCACCGCCCAGTACATCGCCCACGTGGAGGCGCTGCAGAAGACGGACCCCGCCCTGAGCGGCGAGTTCATGGTCCTCGCGGCCACCCTCATCGAGATCAAGGCGAAGATGCTCCTGCCGCGCCTGCGCAGCGCGGACGGCGAGGCTGAGGCGGAGGATCCCCGCAGCGAGCTGGTGGAACGCATCCTGGAATACAAGCGCTTCAAGGAGGCCGCCGCCATGCTGGAGCAGCGCGAGGAGGCAGATCTGCGCATCTACGAAAAACCGGCGGAGGACCTCTCCCTTTACACCAGAGAGACGGACGAGACCCTCAGCCTGGACCTGGCCGCCTTCGTCCGCGCCTTCGAGAGCTTCCTGCTCCGCAAGCGCAGGGTGGAGGAGGTCCACCGCACCTACGACCGCGCCGCCCGCCAGCGCATGAGCGTCGAGAGCCGCATCGAGCAGCTGAAGGCCCTCTTCCGCGGCAAAAAGCAGCTGCGCTTCCGCGAGCTGCTGCAGGGCAACGAGAGCAGAGAGCAGAAGGTCCTCACCTTCCTCTCCCTGCTGGAGCTCATGAAGGAGCGGGTCATCCGCGTGCAGCAAAAGCGCGCCTTCGGGGAGCTGAGCATCAGCGTCAGCGAGGCGTCCGCCGGAGAGAAAGGAGCCTCAGCGCAGTGAACAAGCAAAGCATCAAATCGGCGCTGGAATCCATGCTCTTCGTCTGGGGAGAGCCGCTGGAGGCCAAAACGGCCGCGGAGGTCTTTCAGATCGACGGCCGCACCGCCTGCGAATACCTGCGGGAGCTCCAGGCCGAATACGAAGAGCGGGGCAGCGGGCTCCGCATCCGGGAGATGGACAAGAGCTTCCAGCTCTGCACCCGGGAAGAGAACAGCGAATACATCGAGCGCCTCTGCACGCCGGTCCGGCAGAAACGCCTGTCCCAGTCCGCCATGGAGGTGCTGGCCATCATCGCCTACAAGCAGCCCGTCACGAAGGGCGAGATCGAGGCCATCCGCGGCATCAAATGCGACCGCGTCCTGGAGGGGCTCATGAAGAAGGAGCTCATCGCCGAGGTGGGGCGCAGCAACGGCATCGGCCGGCCCATCCTCTACGGCACCACGAAGAGCTTCCTGCAGCATTTCGGCTTCCGCAGCCTGAAGGAGCTGCCCGAGATCGAAGACATCGGCGGCGCGCTGCGGGGCGAAGACGACTGGGAGGAGCAGGATCTGCAGCAGATCAGCATAGAGCTTGCGCCTTGATCTTGAAAGGGACCTTATGCGAAAGAGCAACATCATAGACCTGCGCAGCCGCAGCACCTACGTATATAAAAGCGACAGCTACAGCCTGCGCGACTGCCTGAGCTGCTGTTCCCGCGAAGATCTGGAAGACATCGCCCGCTACCAGGGCATGGAGATCTCCGACGGCATGAAGAAGGAAGCGCTGATCAACCTACTGGAGCCGCAGATCATCTCCGATTTCCGGCGGCTGGTCTACTACTTCCTGCCGGAGGACATCGAGCTGCTGGACGACGCCGTGGCGCGGCGCCCCGTGCAGATGGAGGACATGATCTCCCGCGACCTCTACATCTACGACCTCGGCTTCCTCTATTTCTTCAACGAAGGCAGCTTCGTGCATCCCGTGCTCCCCACGGAGCTGCACGAGATCCTGGAGGAGGCCCTGAAGGGCGATCTCCTGGAGCAGCTTCCCTTCCGGCAGGAGCTCGCGAACTACGTGGAGGTCCTGCTGCAGTTCTACGGCGTCTTCGAGGTGGAACAGCTCGTGAAGGTCTGGAACGCCTATCACCGCAGGGCCATCAAATGGGAGGACGCCTGGGACCAGCTCGCCGGCATGGAGGACGTGCTGGCCTGCTACTGGTGCGATGAAGGCGGCGTGATCGTCTCGGACTATTTCACGGACTACCGCGACGTCGACCGCTTCCGCGCCTCGGTGCAGGGCCTGCCCTACTACATGCCCCAGAAAAAAGAGCTGGACCGCTGGCCCATGGGCGGCCGCGCCCCCTCGGACATGGTGCGCTACCGGACCATCGAGCGCTTTCTGGAGCAGAAGCGGGAGCGCGAGCCGGAGGCCGCCTGGGAGGAGGCGCTCGTGATGCAGGACGTCAGCGACGCGGCCCTCTTCTTCGTGGACGCCGCGGAGATGCTGGAGGAGCTGGCGGCGGCGGACGCCTTCAAGGTCGAGGGCGAAGAAGCCCGCGCTTTCGTAAAGCTCTACGAGGAATACCGCAACCACGCGGTCTGCTGGGCACTGCGCGGCCACAGGGCCTGCAACCTGCCCGAAGAGCTCAGGGAATGCGCCTCGGTCCGCCTGGAGCCGCCCGGCGCCGGCAAGAAGCCGCTGTTCTTCTCGATCAAGGGCGGAAAGGAATAGCATGGAAGACGGTCTCAGACTGAACAAATACATCGCACAGGCAGGCGTCTGCTCCCGCCGCAAGGCGGACGAGCTCATCGCCGCCGGCAAGGTGAAGGTCAACGGCAGCGTCATGGACCAGCTGGGCTACCGCGTGCAGCCGGGCGACCGCGTCGAGGCTGCCGGCCGCGTGCTCGGCGGCGGAGAGAAAAAGGTCTACTACATGCTGAACAAGCCCGTCGGCTACGTCACGACGCTCTCCGACGAGTTCGACCGCCCCACGGTCATGGAGCTCATGGCGGACGTGGAGGAGCGCGTCTTTCCCGTCGGTCGCCTGGATTACGGCACCTCCGGCCTTCTGCTCTTCACCAACGACGGGGAACTGGCCTACCAGCTGACCCATCCCAGCCGGCAGATCGACAAGGTCTACCGCGCCAGGCTGAACGAGCCGCTCACGGAGGAGAAGCTGAAGCAGCTGCGCAGGGGCGTGGACATCGGCGGATTCGTCACCTCGCCCGCGCAGGTGGAGGTGCTGAAGCAGAACGAGCGCGGCGCGCTCGTGGAGATCATCATCCACGAAGGAAAGAACCGGCAGGTCCGCAAGATGTTCGACGCCGTGGGCTGCCGGGTGCTGGAACTCGAGCGCGTGGCCCTGGGCGGGCTCACGCTCGGCAGGCTGAAACCCGGCCACTACCGCAAGCTGAGCCGCGAGGAGCTGGCGATGCTGCGGGGCCGCGAATCATAGATCCATCTTATTTACTACAGCCCCGAAAGGGGCAGGGAGGCAAGCAATGAAACACAAAAGGGTACAAGGGAAAAAGGGACTTGCGCTGCTGCTCGCGGCGCTTCTGATCCTGCTCTGCATCCCGGCCGGCGCCTATGCCACCGCGGATGAAGAGGACATCATCAAGAGCGCCACTTTGAAGACGCTCGGCATCACCGGCAAGTTCACGGGGCACAACATCAGCTTCGAAGTGCCGTACAAGACCGCCGGGACCAGCATCAACATGGACGGCGAGTTGAGTCTGAAATATGACGATAGCAAGGGGGAATCTGCTATCCCGACCTACGGTGTTTCGGAGGCCGTCATCGACGGCGCTGACGCAACGCTGCAGGTGACCTACAACGAGCCGGGCTCGACCTCGGGCGCCATCTATACGAGCAATTATACCGTGACGGTCACCCGCGCCGCCAAGGTGGAGGCGGGCTTCGCCGGCAAGGTGAACGTGCGCACCACCGTGGGCCAGGGCTACTCCTTCAAGGAC
>JAEELK010000029.1 GCA_016282655.1 Bacillota bacterium
CCCTGCCCGCTGGTCCCGCTGGGCGAAGACGATCAGGAGAACCTGGAGCTGCGCCGCGTGGGCGAGCCCCGGCAGTTCGACTTTGAAGCCAAGGCCCACTGGGACATCGGCACCCACCTGGACATCCTGGACTTCGAGCGGGCCGGCAAGATCTCCGGCACCCGCTTCACCGTCTACAAGGGCGCCGGCGCGAGGCTGGAGCGCTCCATCATGAACTTCATGCTGGATCTGCACACGGAGAAGCACGGATTCACGGAGATCCTGCCCCCCTTCATGGTCAACCGCGACGCCATGACCGGCACCGGCCAGCTGCCCAAGTTCGAAGACGACATGTTCTACGTGCCCGCCAAGGACTTCTTCCTCATCCCCACAGCCGAGGTGCCCGTCACCAACCTGCGGGCGAACGAGGTGCTGGACATGAGCGAGCTGCCGCTGTACTACACCGCCTATACCCCCTGCTGGCGCAAGGAGGCCGGAAGCGCCGGCCGCGACACCCGCGGCCTCATCCGGCAGCACCAGTTCAACAAGGTGGAGATGGTCAAGTTCGTCACGCCGGAGAGCTCCTACGATGAGCTGGAGAGCCTGACGCTGGCCGCCGAGGACGTGCTGAAGCTGCTCGGGATCCCCTACCGCGTGGTGCGCCTCTGCACCGGCGACCTGGGCTTCAGCTCCGCCATGACCTACGACGTGGAGGTCTGGATGCCGAGCTACGGCCGCTACGTGGAGATCTCCTCCTGCAGCAATTTCGAAGACTATCAGGCCCGCCGCGCGAACATCCGCTTCCGCAGGGACGCGAAGAGCAAACCGGAATTCGTCCACACCCTGAACGGCTCCGGCCTGGCCATCGGCCGCACCACCGCCGCGGTGCTGGAGAACTTCCAGCAGGCGGACGGCTCCGTCCTCATCCCCGAGGTGCTGCGCCCCTACATGGGCACGGACCGCATCCCGGCCAAATAAGGCATCTGCTATGTATGAAGAATTAAAAGAGATCCTGGAGCAGGGCCGGCGCATGGTCTTCTTCGGCGGGGCAGGCGTCTCCACCGAGAGCGGCATTCCGGACTTCCGCTCGGAAAAAGGCCTCTACCACGCGGTCCAGGTCTACGGACACCGGCCGGAGGAGATGCTGAGCCACAGCCTCTTCGCGGCCGAGCCGGAGCTCTTCTTCCGCTATTACAAGGAGAACCTGATCTACGCGGACGCAAAGCCCAACCCCGCGCATCTGGCGCTGGCGAAGCTGGAGGCGCAAGGCGCGCTCCGCGCGGTGATCACCCAGAACATCGACGGCCTGCACCAGGCCGCCGGCAGCAAAAACGTTCTGGAGCTGCACGGCTCCGTCCTGCGCAACTACTGCCTGAAATGCGGCGCCCAATACGATCTGGACTACGTTCTGGACCCGGCGCACTGCAAGGGACAGAAGGGCGGCGAGGGCCCCATCCCCCGCTGCGCGGTCTGCGGCGGCATGGTCCGCCCGGACGTGGTGCTCTACGAGGAGTCGCTGGACCAGAGCGTCCTGAACGCCTCCGTGCGCGCCATCGAAGAGGCGGACGTCCTGATCGTGGGCGGCACCTCTCTGGTCGTCTATCCCGCGGCCGGCCTCATCCGCTATTTCCAGGGAGATAAGCTCGTCCTGCTCAACCTGCAGGAGACCCCCTATGACAAAGAGGCGGACCTCTGCGTCCACGCGCCCATCGGCGAGGTCCTGAGCGCCTGCGTGCTCTGATCCCGCGGACCGAAAGGAGTGAATCAAATGCCCGGATATTATTATTTTGACTGGACCTACGTGGTCCTCATCCTGCCCTGCATCATCTTCTCGCTTTGGGCTTCCGCCAAGGTCAAGGGCACCTTCAACAAATACAACACCGTGCGGACGCAGAGCGGCATGACCGGCGCGCAGGCCGCGGAGACCGTGCTGCGGGCGGCCGGCATCTATGACGTCAGCATCGAGCACATCAGCGGCAGTCTGACGGACCACTTCGACCCGCGGAGCAAGGTCATCCGCCTTTCGGACAGCGTCTACGCAAGCCCCTCCGTCTCCGCCGTCGGCGTCGCCGCGCACGAGGCAGGCCACGCGGTGCAGCACGCCACGGGCTACGGCCCGCTGAAGCTGCGCAACAGCATCATCCCCGTCACGAACATCGGCTCCCAGCTCTCCTGGCCGCTGCTGCTCATCGGCCTGATCTTCAACTGGTCCAGCCTCTTTTTCCTGGGCATCCTCTTCTTCTCCCTGGCGGTCCTCTTCCAGCTGATCACCCTGCCCGTGGAGTACGACGCCTCCGGCCGCGCCATGAAGGCGCTTGCCGCCACCGGCATCCTGGATCAGAACGAGCTGGCCGGCGCGAAGAAGACGCTCAGCGCCGCCGCCATGACCTACGTGGCCGCCCTGGCCGTCTCCGTGGCGCAGCTGCTCCGGCTGCTCGTCATCTTCGGCGGCCGCAACAGAGATTAGAGAAAGGCGAACGGCATGCGTTTACGGAAAGAATCCGACGAACTGCAGCAGGAAGAGGTCCTGCTGGTGGCACAGGTCTCCGACGCGCTGGCTCATCCGGCCCGCGTCAAGATCTTTCGCTACATCTACCTGAACAACCGCACCCTTCAGGTGGTCTGCAACAAAGACGTGGTGGAGCATTTCGACTACTCGCAGGCGACCATCTCGCAGCACATCCGCAAGCTGGTGGATTCCGGCCTGGTCGAAGTGAAGAAGGTGGAGAAGTTCTCCCAGTATTACGTCAACGTCGGCATCCTCGGGCGCTACCTCAACGCGGTGAAGAAGTTTGAATAACGATACGCAGTCACAAGTCCGCGGCCGCTACGTCGGAATGTTCTGGATGACGATGACCGCCCTCTTCTGGAGCAGCGGCGGCATCCTCCTCAAATGGATCCCCTGGTTTCCGATGCACGTGGCCGCCGTACGAAGCACCGTGGCCGTCCTGGTCATATTTTCCTTCATGCGCCTTCGGCACATCCGGGTCCGCGTCACCAGGTACACCCTGCTGGCCGCCGTCGGCGTCTGCGGCTGCAGCTTCCTCTTCGTGCTGGCGAACAAGCTGACCACCGCCGCCAACGCCGTGGTGCTGCAATACATGAACCCCGTCTTCGTCCTCCTCTTCTCCGCGCTTTTTCTGAAGAAGAAGCTCAAGAAGAGCGACGTGCTCATCGTGGCCGCCGTCCTGGGAGGCATGGTGCTCTTCTTCTTCGACGAGCTCTCCCCGGAAGGCGTCCTGGGCAACGTGCTGGCCATCCTCTCCGGCGTCTTCATGGCCGTCATGTTCCTCTCGCTGGAGCGCTTCGGCGGGATCGATGATTACCGCTACAGCGGCATCCTGCTCGGGCAGAGCCTCTGCGCGCTGATCGGCTATATCGGCTTCTTCCTGGTCCCCTTCGAGCCGCAGCCGAAGGAATTCGGCCTGGCGGTGCTCTGCGGCGTGGTGCAGATGGGCATCCCCTACGTCTGCTACGGCCTGGCCGCGAAGACCTGCCCCGCGCTGGCCTGCTCCCTGCTGGGCATGCTGGAGCCGCTGCTCAATCCGGTCTGGGTCTTCTTCCTGGCGGGAGAAGCGCCCGGCTTCTTCGCCCTCCTCGGCGCCTGCGTGGTCCTGCTCAGCCTCAGCTGCTGGTTCCTCTACGAAAACCGCCAGCTGAAGCGGGAGGCGGAAGCGGCGGAACGCGGGTCGTCCCCCGCCCCGGAAGGAAGGCCGCGGGATCTCTCCTGATCCGTTTTCCACGGCCGCAAGGCCGTCGTCATATCATCATCTCATAGGTCCATTATTATTATAAGGAGGTCTTTACTATGCCGCACATCCGCAAAGAAGATCAGAAAAGAGAAGACTGCTGGAAGGGGATCTTCCGCTTCCACGGACTCGACAGAGCCACCGGCTGCGGTGCGCTCTCCATGGGCGTTATGACACTGGAACCGCATACCTGCATGCCCTGCCACTCCCACCTGGTGGAGGACGACATGTACATCATCGAAGGCGAGGGCATCGCCCGCGCCGACGGCGTTGACACCGTGCTCCGTGCCGGCGACTTCATCTGCGTCCCCGCCGGCGCCCACCACTATCTCCGCAACGAGAGCGACTCCAATTTCACCCTGGTCTACGTATGGCCCTCCCGCGACGTGGAACGCTTCCTCCACCCGGACGAGAATCACGTGGATCCCAAACTGACCATCGCGGAGCGTCCTTAACCATGCGCAATCTGAAGCGCTACTTTCCGCTCATCCTTCTGCTCGGCATCGGCATCTTCGTCCTGATCCTGGTCTTTGGCGGCTTCCAGGGAAACGATACGCAGTATTTCCTGAGCGGCAGCAAGGAGGCCCTGAGCGGGAACGCCAAGCTCGCGGGCCTGAACGAATCGCTGCGCTATCTCGTCAGCAGCGTGGTCGTGCTCTGCGCGCTGGGGATCGCCTGGTGCATCTATCGCTCCAAGCATAAGCCCTTCTAACGAAGCGCTGGTCCGACATGAAAAAAGCGAGGCTGGAAGCGGCCTCGCTTTTTTGTTTGCGCCTGCGCGGCAGGGTCGCGCAGACGACCATATCGCTTATTTCTTATGAACGACCTTTCTCTGTTTGCAGTCGTTTTCGCTATTTCAGAACGTCCTTCAGGACCTCCGTGAAGCGGGCGGTCTGCGCGTCCGTGCCGGTGCTGACGCGCATCCAGTTCTCCCAGCCCCAGAGGTAGCCCGGGCGGACGATGACGCCCTGCCGGAGCATGGCCTCGAAGACTTCCTTGGAATGGCGCGGCAGCTCGACCCAGATGAAGTTCGCGGCGCTGGGGTAGTAATGCAGGCCGAGCTCGTCGAAGCAGGCCTGCATGGCCTGCAGCGAGCGATAGTTCTGCGCCACCGTGCGCTCGATGTGCGCTTCGTCGTCCAGCGCGGCCAGCGCGGCGGCCTGGGCGAGGCGGTTGACGTCGAAGGTCAGCTTGATCTTGTTCATGTTGCCGGCGATCTCTTCGGAGGAGATCACGTAGCCCACGCGCACGCCGGCGATGCCGCAGACCTTGGAGAAGGTCCGCAGGATGACGGTGTTCGGGCGCGCCACGAGGCGCGCGATGCTCTCCGCGGGATAGTCGGGGTTTACGCGCGCGAATTCGTAATACGCTTCATCCAGCACCACCACCACGTCTTCCGGCACGCGGGCGAGGAAGCTGTCCAGCGTCGGGCGATCGATGAAGGTCGCGGTCGGGTTGTTCGGGTTGCAGAGATAGATGAGCTTCGTCTTGTCCGTGACCGCGGCGAGCATGGCCTCCAGGTCGTAGTTGCCGTCCTTGAAGGGCACGCTGATCACCTCCGCGCCCATGAGGCTGCAGGTGGTCACGTAGATGTTGAAGGAGGGATAGCCGGTGATGATCTGGTCTCCGTCGTTGATGAAGACCTGCGCGATGATCTGCAGGAGCTCCTCGCCGCCGTTGCCGATGACCAGGTTCTCTTCTTTGACGCCGAGCTTCGCAGCCAGCGCCCGTTTCAGGTCGATGGCGGTCGCCTCCGGATAGAGATTCATCTCCAGCGCGGCTTTCTGCACCGCCTCGATGGCCTTGGGAGAGGGGCCGAGCTGGTTCTCGTTGGATGCCAGCTTCTCGATCTCCTCGAGCCCGTACTCGCGCCGCACCTCTTCGATGGGCTTGCCGGGCACGTAGGGTCTGAACTGCGCCACCTGTCTTCTGAATAAATCCTTTGCCATGATCCTTCCTCCTGTATCTTATTGTTGATCTTGAACTTTATATTGCTCCACGCAGTCGGCCAGCGCCGCGAACTCCGCGAGCGAGAGGGTCTCCGCCCGCCGTTCCGGCGCGATGCCGGCAGCCGTCAGCGCATTCTTCGTCTCTTCTTTTCCCATGCCGTAGAGCCCGGCCAGCGCGTTGTGCAGGGTCTTGCGGCGCTGTCCGAAGCCCGCGCGCACCACCGCGAAGAAGGTCTCCTCACTCTTCGGACGCACAGGCGCTTCCGCATGGACCAGGAGCCGCAGCACGGCGGAGTCCACCTGCGGGCGCGGGACGAAGACTTCCTTCGGCACCGCTGCCAGCTGCTCTACGCCGCAGCGGTACTGCACGGCCACGGAGAGCGCGCCGTAGGCTTTGCTGCCCGGGTTGGCCCGGATGCGGTCCGCCACTTCCTTCTGCATCATGAAGGTCAGGCTCTCCACCGGCAGCGCCCGGGGCCTCTCCCAGGAGATCAGCTCCTCCAGAAAGCGCATGATGACCGGCGTCGTGATGTAGTACGGCAGATTGCCCAGGACCTTCAGGCCGCCGAAGGCCCTCCCGTGCTCCGCCTCCATCTGCCGGAAGATCTCTTCCAGATCCGCCTTCAGGATGTCTTCCCAGAAGATGCGCACGTTCGGCAGGTCGCCCAGCGTTTCCGCGAGCACCGGCTGCAGGTGCCGGTCGATCTCCACCGCCGCCACCATGGCGGCGCGCGCCGCGGCCCTGCGGGTGAGCGCGCCGAGCCCGGGGCCCACCTCCAGCACCAGGTCTTCCGCCCCGATGCCGCTGCCCTCTATGATCTTGTCCACCAGATTGCCGTCCGCCAGAAAGTTCTGGCCGAGGCTCTTGTTGACGCGGATCCCGTGCCGCTCACTGATCTGCAGGATCCCCCGCGGGGAATAGAGCCGTTCCATGCGCTTCGAATTC
>JAEELK010000030.1 GCA_016282655.1 Bacillota bacterium
AGCAGATCGAGAAAGCTGGCGGCCTGTTCTTCGTAGCCGCTCATGAAGTTCGGCCCGGCATAGACGCCGTCTTTGCACTTGCGGCTGCCCAGGAGGATGAGGCGATCCTTCGCGCGGGTCATGGCCACGTAGAGCACGCGGATCTCCTCCGCGATGCAGTCTCGGTCCTCCTGCGCCCGGATCAGCCACTGCACGAAGCTGCTCCGCCTGCTGCGTTTTTTCGGGTCCTGCAGGCGCAGGCCCATGCCGATCTGCCGATGCAGGAGCAGGTCCTGCATGTCTCCGCTGTGCCGCAGTCTTCCGCCGAGGCCTGCGATCAGCACCAGCGGGAACTCGAGGCCCTTGGACTTGTGGATGGTCATGACGCGCACGACGTTCTCCCCCTCCGCCAGCAGCTTCGCCTGGGGAATGTTCTGTTTGCGCTTCTGCATGGCCTCCACGTAGCGGATGAAGCCGTAGAGGCCCTCCGCGCGGCTCTCGCCGTACGCGGCCGCCCGTTCCGCCAGGAGCCGCAGGTTCGCCCTGCGCAGCTCGCCGCCCGGCAGGCTGCCCGCATAGCTGTAATACGCGCTTTCCTGCAGCAGCTCCCAGACCAGATCGCCCAGGGGCAGGAAGTCCTTGCGGAGGCGCCAGCGTTCCAGCGTCTGCGCGGCCGCGGCGCATTTCCGGGAGAGCTCTTCTTCTTCTGTTCCGGCGGCGCAGGACGCGAAGGCCTGCGCGTAGGGACCGTCCGGATGCAGCGCGCGCACCGCGGCCAGCTCCGGCACGGAGAAGCCGAAGATGGGAGAGCGCAGCACGCTGAGGAGCGGCAGGTCCTGCGCGCTGTTGTCCAAAATGCGCAGCAGGTCCAGAAACACGGAGACCTCCAGGGTATCGAAGAGGCTTTCTCCACCCTCCGCGCAGGCCGGGATGCCGCGCTCCTGCAGCGCCTGACAGTACAGATCCGCCCGGTTCTTCGTGCTGCGCAGGAGCAGCGCCATGTCTCCGTATTCCAGCGGCCGTTCCCGCCCCTGCTTCACGTCGAAGATGGGACTGCCGTGCGCCTCCGCCAGCAGCTCCGCCGCCAGGCGGGCTTCCGCCTCTGTCTGCAGCAGCGCCTGCAGCGCTTCGTCCTCCTCTTCGCCGCGTTCCTGCGAGAGCAGATGCAGCTCCGCGTCGTATTCGGCCGCGCCCTGGTCGGGCAGGCCCTGTTTCAGCGCGGCCGCTTCGTCGTAGTCCATGCCGGAGAGCGCCGCGTGCATGATCTCGGAAAAGCAGCGGTTGACGGCGCGGATCACCGGCCCCTTGCAGCGGTAGTTCGCGTTCAGGTCGATGCGTTTGCAGCGCGCTGCCGCGTCCGCCCTGCCGTAGGCTTCGTACTTTTCCAGAAAGAGCTCCGGCTCCGCCTGGCGAAAGCGATAGATGCTCTGCTTGACGTCGCCCACCATGAAGACGTTGCCGCCCCGGGCGATCCGCGTGAGAAAGCTCTCCTGGACCGTGTTGCTGTCCTGATACTCGTCGACGAAGATGAAGCGGAAGCGGCTGCGGTATGCCTCCGCCGCCTCCTCGTGCTTCAGGATCCGCAGGGCGCAGTGCTCCAGATCGCTGAAATCCAGCAGGCCCTTCTCCCGCTTCTTCTCCGTGAAGAGCCTTTCATACCGAAGGACCAGGCGGCTGAGCTGACGGGCCGCGCAGGCTTCCTCGCGCAGCTCCTCCCGGAGTTCTTCCGCCGAACGGCGCAACAGGCGTTTTTTGAGCTCCGTTTCGAAGAGGGCCTTCTCCCGATCGCGCAGCGGGGCCAGCTCTTCCTTGCACGCCTGATAAGCCTCTTTTTCGGCTGCAGAGGCCTGGAAGCGGGCCATGGACCCAGCGGCCGCCGCGGCCCGCAGCGCCTCCCAGCGGCGCGATAAAGCCTCTTCTTCGGCCTCTTCCGCGCCGAGCTCCGCCCGGAGCGCTTTCTCCATCGCCAGGATCTGCCGCAGCACGGCTCCGTCGGTCGCGTTCTTCCCCGCCAGCCCCGGCAGGGCGGCCGCGTCCAGGAGCAGCGCGATCTCCTCATTGCAGCGGAGCGCCTGCTCGGTGACGCGGACGCATTCTTCCAGCAGCATCGAAAAGAGCCGTCCGCGGAAAAAGGAGCCCGCGGCGCCGTCTTCCAGCTCCGCGCAATGCTCCTCCAGCCACTCCTCCGGCTCCGGCACGGAGCGCGTAAAGCGATAGCAGGCCTCGATCATATCGCGCAGCTTTTTCTTGTCTCTGCTGCCGCAGTATTTGCGCAGCAGCGCGTGGAGGTCCGGGTCTTCCTCTTCAAAGAGCGCTTCGAAGAGCTCGTCCATGGCCTCGTCGCCCAGCAGCTTCCCCATCTCCTCATCGCAGACCCGAAAGCTCGGATCCGCGTCGATCAGCGGGAAGAAGTTCCGGATGATCTCCATGGCGAAGGCGTGGAAGGTGCTGATCTGCGCCTTATGGATCCGCGCGGCCTGCTCCGGCAGCGCGTCGATGATCTTCGCGCGCATCTCCGAGGCGGCGGCCTCCGTAAAGGTCAGCACGAGCAGCTCTTCCGGCGCGGCTTCTCCCCGCCGGATGATCTCCTTGATCCGCTCCACCAGCACGGCCGTCTTGCCGCTCCCGGCCGCCGCAGAGACCAGAAGGTCCTTGCCGCGCAGTTCTATGGCTTCTGTCTGTTCCCGGTTCCAGTTCATCGCTTCTCCGCTTCGTGTATTTCTTTTCATTGTACAACTCATTGTACAACAAAAGCGCCCCGGTGACGAGGCGCTTTCCGTCCTACTTGCGCAGGAATAAAAAGTAGATCAGGATCATTTGGGCCAGCAGGATCAGCGGCATTCCGAGCGTGAAGCTCACGTGCTTCGTCTTGTGCCGGACGAGATACATGCCGACGATGCTGCCGACGCTGCCGCCCAGGATGGCCAGCATGAAGAGACTGCTCTCCGGCACGCGGAAGCTGCCCTTCTTCGCCAGACCCTTGTCGATCACCATCACGAGCAGGGACGCCGCGTTGATGATCAGCAGATAGATCAGAACGATCTTCATGAAGGCTTATACCAGCTCCAGGAAGGCCAGTTCCGCGTTGTCGCCCTGGCGGGGACCCAGCTTCAGGATGCGGGTGTAGCCGCCGTTGCGCTCCTTATATTTGGGGCCGATCTCGGCGAAGAGCTTGGAAACGACGTCTTCGTCGGTGATGTAGCTCAGGGCCTGGCGTCTGGCATGCAGATCGCCGCGCTTGCCCAGCGTGATCATCTTTTCGGCCATGCGTCTGGTCTCTTTCGCTCTGGTGACCGTGGTGGTGATCCGACCCTCTCTCAGAAGGTCGGTGACCAGGTTTCTGAGCATCAATTGTCTATGAGCAGATGTAACGCCTAATTTTCTGTAACCCGGCATTGTATGCTCCTCCTCTCTTATTCTTCACTGGGCTTCAGCCGCAAACCCAATTCTTCCAGCTTGTTCTTCACTTCGTCCAGAGACTTCTTGCCCAGGTTCCGGACTTTCATCATGTCCTCTTCGCTGTGGTGGATGAGCTCCTCCACAGTGTTGATCCCCGCCCGCTTGAGGCAGTTGTAGGAGCGGACCGAAAGCTCCAGCTCCTCGATGGTCATCAGAAGCTTGGTCTCGGTCGGATCCGTTACCGGCTCGATCAGGATGTTGGTGCCGTTCGTGCTCTCCTTCAGATCGATGAAGAGTTTCAGATGCTCCTGCATGATCTTGGCGCCGATGGAGACGCCTTCGTCCGGATCGATGCTGCCGTCCGTCCAGATCTCCAGGATCAGCTTGTCGAAGTCTGTCACCTGACCGACGCGGGTGTTCTCCACAGTGAAGTTGACCTTGCGGACCGGCGTGTAGATGGAGTCGACAGGAATGACGCCGATGGGCGTGTTTTCCGTCTTGTTCATCTCCGCGGGGACGTAGCCTCTGCCGCGGGCGACGTTGATCTCCATCACCAGGCGGGCTTTTTCGTCCAGCGTGGCGATGTGCAGATCCGGATTGAAGATCTCCATGCCGCTGTCGGTGATGATGTCTTTGGCCGTCACCTCTTTGGGGCCTTCCGCGTTGATGAAGACCAGCTTGCTGCTCTCGCCGTTGAGGCGGATGGCCAGCTTCTTGAGGTTCAGGATGATCTCCGTCACGTCTTCCTTGACGCCGGGGATGGTGGAAAACTCATGCAGCACGCCGTCGATCTTGACGGAAGTGACCGCAGCGCCCGGCAGGGAGGAAAGCAGGATGCGGCGCAGGCTGTTGCCCAGCGTGGTGCCGTAGCCTCTCTCCAGGGGCTCCACTACGAACCTGCCGTAGTTGGGGGTATCTTCGGACATAAAACACTCAATGGTCGGCTTTTCAATTTCTACCATGCAATAATCCTCCTTTTCCGAACAAACGAGTTGCTGCTTAGAAAAAAGCGATTACTTGGAGTAGAGCTCGACGATGAGGTGCTCCGCGACGGGAGTATCGATGTCCTCTCTTCTGGGCAGAGCCAGGATCTTTCCTTCCAGCTTTTCTACGTCCACGGAGATCCAGGAAGGCGTGGTGATGGCCAGCTCTTTGATCTCCTTGAACTTGGGAGAGGAAGTGCTCTTCTCTTTTACTTTGATCACATCGCCCGCCGCCACGGTGAAGGAGGGGATGTTCTGCTTGGCGCCGTTCACGGTGAAGTGACCGTGGCGGACCAGCTGTCTGGCTTCTTTTCTGGAAGAGGCGAAGCCCATGCGGAAGACCGCGTTGTCCAGTCTGGTCTCGAGCATGATCAGCAGGTTTTCACCGGTGACGCCCTTCTTCTTGGAAGCCTTATCGAAATAGTTTCTGAACTGGGTCTCCTGCAGACCGTAGAAGCGCTTAGCCTTCTGCTTCTCTCTGAGCTGCAGACCGTATTCGGAGGTCTTGCCTCTTCTGTCCTGACCATGCTGTCCGGGCGCGTAGGATCTCTTCTCCATGGCGCACTTGCTGCTGTAGCAGCGATCGCCCTTCAGGAACAGCTTCTGGCCTTCTCTTCTGCACAAACGGCAGGAAGCACCTGTATATCTTGCCATTTTCCGTCACCTTCCTTCCATCAAACTCTTCTTCTCTTGGGGGGACGGCAGCCGTTGTGCGGGATGGGGGTGATGTCCTTGATCATGGTGATCTCAAGGCCTGCGCCCTGCAGTGCACGGATGGCCGCTTCCCGTCCGGAACCGGGGCCCTTGACATAGACCTCGACGGTCTTCAGTCCGTGCTCGATGGCGCCCTTCGCTGCTTCTTCCGCAGCCATCTGGGCGGCAAAGGGAGTGGACTTTCTGGAGCCCTTGAATCCGAGAGAGCCTGCGCTGGACCAGGACAGGGCGTTGCCGTCCATGTCGGTCAGGGTGACTAAAGTATTATTAAAGGTGGACTGGATATGGGCCTGACCACGTTCAATATTTTTCCGTTCTCTTCTCTTTTTGCGAACGGCTTTCTTGACTTGCTGTTTTGCTGCCATTTCTCCAAACCTCCTTTACTTACCGGCTTTCTTCTTTCTGCCGACCGTCTTCTTGGGACCCTTTCTGGTGCGGGCGTTGGTCTTCGTCTTCTGACCGCGGACCGGCAGGCCTCTTCTGTGACGGATGCCTCTGTAGCAGCCGATCTCCATCAGCCGCTTGATGTTCATGGAAACTTCTCTTCTCAGATCGCCTTCCACGACGTATTCGGAATCGATGATCTTTCTGATCGCACCGACCTCATCTTCGGAGAGGTCTTTCACGCGGGTGTCCGGGTTGACACCGGCTTCCGCGAGGATCTTGTTGGAAGTGGTCCGGCCGATCCCATAGATGTAGGTCAGACCGATCTCCACCCGTTTTTCTCTGGGTAAGTCGACACCGGCTATACGAGCCATGCTTTGTACCTTCCTTTCATGATTATAGGTTCAAAGAGTTAAGTCTGATAAATGCTATATGACTGAACGCCCCGCCGGTCGCCCTGCCGTTTCGCAACGGGAGAGCACAGCCGCACCTTTAGGAACGGTTCATGCGCAGGGCTGGAATCAGCCCTGGGTCTGCTTGTGCTTGGGGTTCTCGCAGATGACCATGACCTTGCCATGGCGCTTGATGACCTTGCACTTTTCACAGATGGGTTTCACCGAGGCTCTGATCTTCATGTTTAATTCCTCCTCCTATTTGTCTCTCCAGGTGATCCTGCCGCGTGACAGGTCGTATGGGGAAAGTTCTACTTTCACGCGATCGCCGGGCAGGATGCGAATGAAGTTCATTCGGATCTTTCCGGAGATATGGGCCAGCACAACGTAGCCGTTTTCCAGTTTCACGTTGAACATGGCGTTGGGCAGGGATTCCTCCACTACACCGAACACTTCTATGACGTCTTTTTTCGCCAACTGGCGCACCTCCTTATGCCCCGCAGGGGCAGGCGCTGTTACAAGCGCACGGCTTTTCATAGGGTTTCAGAAAGAGACGGATGCCGCCGTTCTGAGGCAGCTTGCCGGAACGCATCTCGTTCTGCATGGCGCCGCAGACGATGTGACTGGGCTGCAGATGCTTGACGTTCTTCTTCTTTGGGGCCTCCACGCGCCGCGCAGCGCCGTCGACGATCCAGACTTCTGTTTCACCGGCTCTTGCCAGGACGAGATAGGGCTTTCCCTTGTCGCGTCCGGCGCGGGAGTAGACCAGCTGGCCGGCCTGCAGGCTGCTTGCGTCTTTCATGGCGCCGCCTCCTATATGGTCAGGAGCTCCGGTTCGCCCTCGGTGATCACCACGGTGTTTTCGTAGTGCGCCGAAAGCGATCCGTCGCGGGTCTCGACCGTCCAGTCATCGTCCAGGACCTCCACCGGCCAGTCGCCGGCGTTGATCATGGGCTCGATGGCGAGGACCATGCCGGGGGCCAGCTTCGGGCCCCGGCCCGCTCTGCCGTAGTTGGGGATCTGCGGCTCTTCGTGCATCTTTCTGCCGATGCCGTGCCCCACGAACTCCCGGACCACCGAGAAGCCTTCCCCTTCCACGTGGGACTGGATGGCCGCGGAGACGTCCGAGAGACGGTAGCCCTGCCTGCAGAACTGCAGGCCCTTGAAGAAGCTTTCCTTTGCTGCCGCGATGAGACGGGCCGCTTCCGGGGAGATCTCCCCCACCGGATAGGTCCGCGCCGCGTCGCTGTAATAGCTGCGATAGATGGTACCTACGTCTATGCTGACGATATCCCCTTCCTTCAGGATACACCGGGCGGAAGGGATCCCGTGCACCACTTGCTGGTTCACGGAAGTGCAGACGCTGGCGGGATAGCCGTTGTATCCCTTGAAGGCCGGCAGCATCCCGTGGTCTTTGATCGTCTTCTCGACGAAGCGATCGATGTCCAGGGTGCTGATCCCCGGCCGGATCCGGTCCTGCAGCGCCTCCAGGATGAAGGCGGTGCATTTCCCGGCTTCCCGCATCAGCGCGATTTCCTCATGCGATTTGAGAATGATCATGCTATCTCTTCGCACTCAGATCCGCTACGATGGTCTCGAAGACCTTCTCCGGTCCGCCGCTGCCCGGGACGGGCATGAGCGCGCCGGATCTCTCGTAGTAATCCACCAGCGGCATGGTCTGCTCTTTGTAGACCGCGAAGCGGTTCTTCACCGTCTCTTCGGTGTCGTCCGCGCGCTGGTAGACCTCGCCGCCGCAGAGGTCGCAAACGCCCTCCTGCTTCGGCGGCATGTTGGTGATGTGATAAGGGGCTCCGCAGACGCGGCAGACTCTTCTGCCGATCATGCGGTCCATGAGCTCGCTCTCGTCCACGCGCAGGTCGATGACCGCGGTCAGGGCGTCGTTTCTGCCCTTCAGATAAGCGTCGAGCTTCTCCGCCTGAAAGACGGTGCGGGGAAAGCCGTCCAGAAGGAATCCATCCTTGCAGTCCGGCTGGCCCAGACGATCCTCCACCAGCGCGACGACCAGTTCGTCGGGGACCAGTTCTCCCTTGTCCATGTAGGCCTTGGCCTTCACGCCCAGCGGGGTGCCCTGCTTGACGTTGGCGCGGAAGATGTCTCCGGTGGAGATGTGGGGGATCTGATATTTCTCTGCGATCTTGACCGCCTGCGTGCCCTTGCCGGCACCCGGAGGCCCTAACAATACCAGTTTCATATCTGACCCCTCCTTTTATTTCAGGAATCCTGAATAGTTTCTCATGATGAGCTGCTGCTCGATCTGCTTCATGGTTTCCAGCGCGACGCCGACGACGATCAGCAGAGAGGTGCCGCCGAACCGGAGGTCCAGAGCGGTGAACTGCTGGATGATGGTCGGGATGGTCGCCACGATGGCCAGGAAGATGGCGCCCGCGAAGGTGATGCGCGTCATGACCTTCTGCAGGTAATCGGTGGTGGGCTTGCCCGGACGGATGCCGGGGATGAAGCCGCCGTTGTTCTTCATGTTGTCCGACACGTTCTGGGGATTGAAGACCAGAGCCGTGTAGAAGTAGGTGAAGAAGATGATGAGCACGATGTTCAGGATGGCGTAGACCCAGACGCCGGGGTTGCCGGCGGGGGAGAGCCATTTGGTGCACCAGGCCGCAAATCCGCTGTTCGGCACGAAGTAGGTGATGGTCAGCGGGAACTGCAGCAGGGAGAGGGCGAAGATGACAGGGATGACGCCCGCCTGGTTGGTGCGCATGGGGATGTGGGTGCTCTGGCCGCCGTACATCTTACGGCCGACCACGCGCTTGGCATACTGTACGGGAATGCGTCTCTGTCCCTGCTGGAAGATGACGATCCCCACGACGACGGCGAGGGCAAAGATGACGAAGAGGATGATGGTCATCATGCCGACCTCGCCGGCCTGATAGGCCAGGATGGTCCGGTGGACCGCGGCGGGCGCTCTGCAGATGATGCCGCCGAAGATCAGGAGAGAGATGCCGTTGCCGACGCCGTTCTCATTGATCAGTTCGCCCAGCCACATCAGGAAAGCCGTGCCTGCGGTCAGGACCAGGACGACCAGCGCAACGTTCCAGAAGTCGAAGCTGACCAGCGCGTTGCGGAAGAGGCCGACTGTCATGCCGATGGCCTGGATCAGACCCAGGAACACGGTGAGATAACGGGTGTATTGCGCCATCTTCTTGCGGCCTTCCTCGCCTTCTCTGGCCAGCTCTTCGAGCCTGGGGATGGCGATGGTCAGCAGCTGGAGGATGATCGACGCCGTGATGTACGGCGTGATGCCCAGCGCGAAGATGGTGAAGTTCTGGAACGAGCCGCCGGAGAACAGATCGAAGAGGCTCAGCAGTCCCATGTCGCCGGTAAAGAGCTGACTCAGGATGGTCCGGTCAATGTTGGGGACGGGAATGTTGCTGCCGATGCGGAAGACCAGGAGCATCAGGAGGGTGAAGATGATCTTCTTCCTGACTTCCGGGACCTTCCAGGCATGGCCGATTGTTCTGAGCATTTCCATCTTAGATCACCTCGGCCTTTCCTCCGGCAGATTCGATCTTTTCAATGGCAGACTTGCTGAATTTGTTGGCCTTGACGGTCAGTTTCTTTTCCAGAAGGCCGCTGCCCAACACCTTGACGCCGGCCAGGCGGTCCTTGATGAGACCTTCGGCGAGCATCATGTCGGGGGTGACTTCCGCGCCGTCATCGAAGAGGTTCAGCGCATCCACGTTGAGGATGGCCCATTCTTCTCTCCAGATGTTGGTGAATCCTCTCTTGGGGATCCGTCTGTACAGGGGCATCTGGCCGCCTTCGAAGCCCAGTCTCGTGCCTCCGCCGGAGCGGGAGTTCTGACCGTTCATGCCTCTGCCGCCGGTCTTTCCCTGGCCGGTCGCGGTGCCTCTGCCTTTTCTTTTGCGGTTCTTGGTAGCGCCTTCGGCTGCTTTCAGTTCATGCAGTTTCATGTTCACGCACCTCCTTGCTTAGATTTCTTCTACTTTGACCAGGTGGCTGACCTTGGCGGCAGCGCCTCTGGTCTGGGGGGTGTCGGGAAGCTCCACAGACTGACTGGTCTTCCGGAGGCCCAGCGCTTCTACGACTTTTCTCTGATAGGGAGAAGCACCGATGACGCTCTTGACCAGCGTGACTTTGACTTTCTTGTCCATTTCCGTGCCTCCTATCCTAAGATCTCTTCCTTGGTCTTGCCGCGGAGTCTGACCATCTGATCGACGGTCTTGAGCTCCTTCAGGCCGCGGATGGTGGCGTAGGCCATGTTTCCGGCGTTGTTGGAGCCGATGGACTTCGCGCGGACATCCTGCAGGCCCGCCAGCTCGAGCACGGTACGGACCGCGCCGCCGGCGATGACGCCGGTACCGGGGGCTGCCGGCATGATCAGCACCTGACCGGCGCCGAAGATGCCCAGGCTTCTGTGCGGCACGGTGGTGCCGACCTTGGGTACGTAGATCAGGTTCTTTTTGGCGTCCTCGGTGGCCTTGCGCACGGCTTCGGGGATCTCCTGAGCCTTGCCCTGGCCGAGACCGACGTAATTCTCTCTGTCTCCGACCACCACGGTGACGCTGAAGCGGAAGTTCTTGCCGCCCTTAACGACCTTGGCGACACGTCTGATGTTGACGATGGTTTCCGTCAGGTCGAGCTTGGACGCATCGATGATGTTTGCTTGCATTTCCTTCCTCCTTCTAGAACTTCAGGCCGGCTTCACGAGCGCCGTCCGCCAGTTCCTTGACTCTGCCGTGGTATAAGAATCCGCCTCTGTCGAACGCGACGGTGTCGATGCCCTGCTCCAGGGCCTTCTTGGCGATGGCTTCGCCCACCAGCTTGGCAGCTTCCTTGTTGCCGCCGTTCGCGCACTGAGCCTTGATGTCCTTCTCCAGCGTGGAGGCTGCAGCCAGCGTCTTGCCCGCCACGTCGTCGATGATCTGGGCGGAGATGTTGCTGTTGCTTCTGAATACGCAGAGTCTCGGTCTCTCAGGAGTGCCGAAAAGGTTTTTTCTGACTCTGGCATGTCTGGCCAGACGTTTGTCGTTGCGACTTTCTTTTGCCATGTTTCTTCACTCCTTTCTTTATTTCTTACCGGTCTTGCCTTCTTTGGTGCGGACCACTTCGTCGGCGTAGCGGATGCCCTTGCCCTTATAGGGTTCCGGGGCGCGCTTGCTGCGGATGATCGCGGCGTAGTTGCCGACCAGCGCCTTGTCGATGCCCCGGACGACGATCTCGGTGGGGCTGGGCACTTCGGTGCTGATGCCTTCCGGATCCACCATCTCGATGGGATGGGAATATCCGAGCGCCATGACGAGGGTGTTGCCCTTCTTCTCGGCTCTGTAGCCAACGCCCAGGATGCTCAGCTTCTTTTCGAAACCGTTGCTGACGCCGGTCACCATATTGTTGATCAGAGTGCGGCTGAGACCGTGCGCACTTCTGTGTTCTTTGTCGTCGGAGTCTCTGCTGACGGTCAGAACGCCGTCCTGCATCTCGACTTTGATCAGGTTGCTGATCTTCTCCTGCAGCTGACCCTTCGGCCCTTTTACAGTAACAAGATTGTCATCGACTGTTACTTCAACGCCCGCAGGAAGAGTCACAGGCAATTTTCCGATTCTTGACATCGTTTCTACCTCTACTTTCCTTGATCTTGTTACCAGACGTAGCAGATGACTTCGCCGCCTACGCCTAACTTTCTGGCTTCTTTGTCGCTGATGACGCCCTTGGACGTGGAGATGATGGCAATGCCCAGACCTCCCAGCACCTTGGGGACTTCGCTGCTCTTGGCATAGACCTTCAGGCCGGGCTTGGAGATCTTCTTGATGCCGCTGATGACTCTTTCCTTGTCGGCGCCGTATTTCATCTGGACACGGATGGTGCCCTGCGGGCCGTCTTCGATCAAGTCGTAACCTTTGATATAGCCTTCCTCCAGCAGAATGTCCGCGATGGACTTCTTCATCTTAGAAGCAGGGATATCAACAGTCGCGTGCCCTACCGTATTCGCGTTGCGGATTCTGGTGAGCATATCCGCGATCGGATCTGTCATGGTCATTTTACTGTCCTCCCTTCTTCTACCAGCTGGCTTTCTTGACACCGGGGATCTCGCCTTTGTAAGCCAGCTCCCGGAAGCAGATACGGCAGATGCCGTATTTCTTCAAATACGCGTGGGGACGTCCGCAGATCTTGCATCTGGTGTAGGCCCTGGTCGCATATTTGGGTTTTCTCTGCTGTTTAACCTTGAGAGATGTTTTAGCCACTTCAGTCCCTCCTTATTTGGCAAACGGCATGCCGAGCATCTCCAGAAGCGCGCAGGCTTCTTCGTCGGTCTTCGCCGTCGTGGTGAATACGATGTTCATGCCCTTGATCATCTCGACCTGGTCATAGACGATCTCGGGGAAGATCAGCTGCTCCTTGATGCCCATGGAATAGTTTCCGCGGCCGTCGAAGGAGTTTCTGCTGACGCCCTTGAAGTCTCTAACTCTGGGCAGAGCGATGTTGAAGAGCTTGTCCGCGAATTCGTACATGTTGTCGCCGCGGAGGGTGACCTTGGCGCCGACGTCCATGCCCTGGCGGACCTTGAAGTTCGCGATGGACTTCTTGGCCTTGGTGACCACGGGTCTCTGTCCGGTGATCATGGCGATCTCCTTGACCGCGCCTTCCATGACTTTGGGATTGTCCTTGGCTTCGCCCAGACCCATGTTCACAGTGATCTTCTCCAGCTTCGGAACGTCCATGACGTTCTCGTAGTGGAACTTCTCCTGCAGGGCGGGATAGACTTCGCTCTTATATTTTTCTTTTAATCTTGCTGCCAATTCCGTTTCCTCCCTTCCTTAATCGATGACCTGGCCACTCTTCTTGGACACGCGTTTTTTCTGTCCGTCCTGGATGACGTGGCCGATCCGGGTGGGAGCTTTGGCGTTCTTGTCCCAGAACATCACGTTGGAAACGTGGATGGGACCTTCCTGGTGCTTGATCTCCGCGGCGGAGTTCCGGGTCTGCTTGGCGTGCTTGGTCTGGACGTTGACGCCTTCGACCACGACGGTATTGGCCTTGGGGTTGGCCTTGAGGACCTTGCCCTTCTTGCCCTTGTCCTTACCGCTGATCACGAGCACCGTATCGTCTTTTTTGATATTCATGCTCTGCACCTCCTACAGTACTTCCGGCGCCAGGGAGACGATCTTGATGAAGTTCTTGTCTCTGAGCTCTCTGGCTACGGGCCCGAAGATACGGGTCCCGACGGGGTTCTTGTCTTCTTTGATGATGACTGCTGCGTTCTGATCGAACTTGACGTAGCTGCCGTCCACGCGTCTCGCGCCGTGGGTGGTCCGGACTACGACGGCCTTGACGACGTCGCCCTTCTTGACCACGCCGCCGGGGGTGGCGTCCTTGACGGCACAGACGATGATATCTCCAATGTTCGCATACTTACGGCTGGTGCCGCCGAGAATGCGGATGCACAGCAGTTCTTTCGCGCCCGAATTGTCGGCGACTCTCAGTCTGCTTTCCGGCTGGATCATTTCAGTTGCCTCCTTCCGCTATTTCGCCTTCTCGACGATGTTCACCAGACGCCATCTCTTGTCCTTGGACAGAGGTCTGGTCTCCATGATGCGCACTTTATCGCCGATGCCGCACTCGTTGTGCTCGTCGTGGGCTTTGAATTTCTTGGTCCGTTTCACGGCTTTTCCGTAAAGGGAATGTCTTACGAAATCTTCTACAGCGACCACGATGGTCTTGTCCATTTTATCGCTGACAACGATGCCAACTCTGCTTTTTCTTCTGTTTCTGTCTTCCATAATTACATCCTCCTTTCTTTAGCCTTCCGCTCTCTTCAGGGTCTTCTCGCGGAGAACGGTCTTGACGCGAGCGATCTCTTTCTTAAGATCTCTGATCTTTACGGGGTTTTCCAGCTGACCGGTCTCCTTCTGGAAGCGCAGGTTGAAGAGTTCCTTCTTGAGCTTCAGCTCTTCGTTCTGCAGTTCCGTGGCGGTCATTTCTCTCATTTTTTCGATCTTCATTAGGCTTCACCACCCTGTTCGATTTCCTGGTCCTTGCAGACGAACTTGCACTTGACAGGAAGTTTGTGCGAGGCGAGTCTCATGGCCTCTCTGGCCTGGGCTTCGCTGACGCCGTCGATCTCGAACATCACTCTGCCGGGCTTGACGACGGCTACCCAGTATTCGGGAGCACCCTTACCGGAACCCATACGGACTTCCGCGGGCTTCTTGGTCACGGGCTTGTGGGGGAAGATCTTGATGTAGACCTTTCCGCCTCTCTTGATGCTTCTGGTCATTGCGATACGGGCGGCTTCGATCTGGTTGGAGGTGATCCATCCGCAGGACTGCGCGGCCAGACCAAAGGAGCCGTAGGTGACGGCATTGCCCTTGGTGGCGATGCCCTTCATGCGACCTCTATGTACGCGACGACGCTTTACACGTTTCGGCATTAACATGGCATTGTTCCTCCTTCCTTACTCTTCCGCAGGCGCTTCTGCCGGAGCCTCGGCTGCGGCTTCCGCTTCTGCGGGGACTTCCGCCGGGGCGGGAGCAGCCTTGGGCGCGATGCGCTTTCTGGGATTGACGGCCTTCGGGGCTGCCGGCGCGTCGTCTCTGCGGCCGCGGCGTTCGCCTCTGTTCTCCCCGTCTCTTCTGGGGCGGTCGTCTCTGTCTCTTCTTCTGCGGTCACCGTCTCTGCGGCCGCGGCGCTCTTCCTTGGGCTCTTCCGTGATGGCGCTCTTCAGATCCTTGTCCAGGATCTCGCCGTGGTTGATCCAAACCTTGATGCCGATGCGGCCGTAGGTGGTGTTGGCCTCCGCGAAGCCGTAGCTGATGTCAGCTCTGAGCGTATGCAGGGGAACGTTGCCCTCGCTGTACTTCTCGGTGCGGGCGATCTCGGCGCCGCCCAGTCTTCCGGCCGCGACGACCTTCATGCCCTTGGCGCCGGCCTTCATGGTGCGGCCCATGGCGCCCTTCATGGCCCTGCGGAAGGAGATTCTTCTCTCCAGGGCCTGGGCGATGCTCTCGGCGGTCAGCTGAGCGTCGAGCTCGGCTCTCTTCACTTCGATGATGTCCACGAAGACGGTCTTGCCGGTGAGCTTCTCCAGTTCCTTCTTCAGCTCGTCCGTGCCTGCGCCGGAACGGCCGATGATCATGCCGGGCTTGCCGGCGAGGATCTTGACTCTCATCTGGTTGTCGGCCGCTCTCTCGATGAGCACGCGGGCGATGCCGGCCAGGTAGAGCTTCTTCTTTACATATTCTCTGACGCGATTGTCTTCGACCAGATAATCGGCGAAAGATTTCTTATCGGCGTACCATTTGGAATCCCAGTCTTTGATGACGCCTACTCGCATCCCATGGGGATTGACTTTCTGACCCATTCCGAACCTCCTAATCTCTTTCTTTCAGGGTGACGCCGATGTGGCTGCTTCTCTTGAAGATCA
This sequence comes from Bacillota bacterium, assembly GCA_016282655.1. GTDB lineage: Bacteria > Bacillota > Clostridia > Peptostreptococcales > Anaerovoracaceae > JAEELK01. The sequence goes on from JAEELK010000030.1 coordinate 15,270, forward strand.
TTGCGGCGCGGCCGTGGGAGGCGGCGCGGTATCTCTTCATGGTCGGACCCTGATTGATGCTGATTTCTGCGACGTAAAGGTTGTCCGGGTTCATGTCGTGGTTGTTCTCAGCGTTGGCGGCTGCGGACTTGACGACCTTTTCCACCAGTTCCGAGCCCTTGCCCGGGGTGAACTTCAGGATGTTCAGTGCCTCTTCCAGATCCTTGCCGCGGACCAGATCAGCGATGGGCTGCAGCTTGGTGGGAGACATTCTTACATATTTTGCAATCGCTCTTGTTTCCATACGTTTCATCTCCTTACCTTAGCGAACCTTGGAGGCGTTGTCGTTGGCGTGGCCCCGGAAGTTTCTGGTGGGGGCGAACTCGCCGAGTCTGTGACCTACCATATCTTCGGTGATGTAGACGGGCACGTGCTTCTTGCCGTCGTGGACGGCGATCGTGTGTCCGACCATCTGCGGGAAGATGGTGGAGGATCTGGACCAGGTCTTGATGACCTTCTTATCGTTGGCCGCGTTCATCTCCTCGATGCGCGCCAGCAGCTTTTCATTTACAAAAGGACCTTTTTTCAGGGATCTGCTCATTTATCCGTTCTCCTCCTTTCCCTTATTTGGCGTTACGACGCTTTACGATGTATTTGTCGGAGTGCTTGTTCTTCTTTCTGGTCTTGTAGCCCAGTGCCGGCTTGCCCCAGGGGGTGACGGGACCGACGCGGCCGATGCCGGCCTTGCCTTCGCCGCCGCCGTGCGGGTGGTCGTTCGGGTTCATGACGGAACCGCGGACGGTGGGACGGATGCCCATGTGGCGCTTCTTGCCGGCCTTACCGATGTTCAGGTTGCCGTGGTCGATGTTGCCGACCTCGCCGATGGTGGCTCTGCAGTCCATGGGGATCTTGCGGACTTCGCCGGAGGGCAGACGGACGGAGCAGTAAGCGCCTTCCTTGGCCAGGATCTGCGCGCCGTTGCCGGCCGCGCGGACCATCTGGGCGCCCTTGCCGGGCTTCATCTCCACGCAGTGCACCACGGTGCCCAGGGGGATGTTCTTGACCGGCAGCGCGTTGCCGATCTGGATGTCCGCGTCTTCGCCGGAGAAGATGGTGGCGCCGACTTCCAGCTTGTTGGGGGCGATGATGTATCTCTTCTCGCCGTCCGCGTAGTGGATGAGGGCGATGTTGGCGCTGCGGTTGGGATCGTATTCGATGGCCGCTACCTTGCCGGGAACGCCGTCCTTATTTCTCTTGAAGTCGATGATGCGGTACTTGGGTCTGGCGCCGCCGCCTCTGTGGCGGACGGTGATCTTGCCTCTGACGTTTCTGCCGGCATGCTTGTTCATGGACACGGTCAGGGCCTTTTCCGGGGTGCTCTTGGTGATCTCTTCGAAGGTGGAGACCGTCATGCCGCGGAGACCCGGGGATGTGGGTTTATATTTCTTGATTCCCATTGTTTGCTACCTCCTTAGAGACCCTGGAAGAATTCGATTTCCTTACTCTTTTCGGTAAGGGTGACGATGGCTTTCTTGGAGGCCGCCGTCATGCCGGAATATCTTCCCATTCTCTTCTCTTTGCCCCTGACGTTCATGATGTTCACGCGGGCGACTTCTACGCCGAAGATCTCTTCGACAGCGTCTTTGACCTGGGTCTTGTTGGCGTCTACCGCCACCTTGAACGTGTATCTCTTGTTCTGCGCGTCATCCATGCTGCGCTCGGTGATGACCGGCTTTAAGATGATATCGTAGGATGTCATTATGCGTACACCTCCTCGATTTTTTCGATCGCAGCCTTGGTGGTGATGAGGCTGGTGTGGTTGATGATCTGATAAACGTTCATCTCACCTACGAAGGTGGTCTCCACGCCGGGAAGGTTGGCCGCGGAGCGGATGACGTTCTCGCACTTTTCGCCGGTGACGATCAGCGCCTTCTTGGCCGCGCCGATCTTCTCGAGGATGCCGGCCATGGCCTTGGTCTTGGGAGCGTCCAGGCTGAGCTCGTCCAGCACGATGATCTCGTTCTCCGCCACCTTGGAGGAGAGAGCGGACTTCATGGCCAGTCTCTTCACCTTCTTGTTGACGGGATATCTGTAATCTCTCGGCTTCGGAGCGAAGGCCACGCCGCCTCCGACCTGGGAAGGATCGGTGCTGCTGCCCTGTCTGTGACGGCCGGTCCCCTTCTGACGGAAGGGCTTTCTGCCGCCGCCTCTGACTTCGGCCCTGGTCTTTGCGGACTGGGTGCCCTGTCTCTGGTTGGCTAAGTAATTTCTGATGACTTCGTGGACGGCATATTCGTTGGCTTCGATCCCGAAGATCGCGTCGTTCAGGACCAGTTCGCCGACTTCCTGGCCTTCCATGTTCAATACCTTAACGGTTGCCATTGTTCTGCCCCTCCTTTCTATTTATTGTCCTGACCTTTGATGGCGTAGCGTACGCGGAGCAGGCCGCCTCTGGGGCCGGGGACCGCGCCTTTGACCAGCATCAGGTTTCTCTCGGGGATGACTTTGACCAGCTCGATGTTCTGCATGGTGACGGTGTCTCTGCCCATGCGGCCCATGGCCTTGTTGCCTTTGAAGACTCGGGAGGGATAGGTGCCCGCCGCGAGGCCGCCGGCCAGTCTGTGGTGCTTGGAGCCGTGGGACATGGGTCCTCTGGCCTGGCCCCATCTCTTGATGTGGCCCTGGGTGCCCTTACCTTTGGAGGTGCCGGTGACATCCAGCTTCTTGCCGACTTCGAAATCCGCTACGGTGATGACCTGTCCGGCCTCGTAGCTCTCGCCCTCGTCCAGCCGGATCTCGGCCAGATGCTTCTTGGCGGGAGCGTTCCATTTCGCGAAATGCCCCTTCATGGGCTTGTTGACCTTCTGCTCTTTCAGATCTTCGAATCCGATCTGGACCGCATTGTAGCCGTCGGTCTCTTCCGTTTTGATCTGGGTGACCACCACGGGGCCCGCCTCGATGACGGTGACGGGGACGACAGCGCCGGCTTCGGTGAATACCTGGGTCATGCCGACCTTTCTGCCTAAGATCGTTAACATATTGTATTGTTCTCCTTTCTTACAGCGGATCGCCTGAGGCGATCATACTAAGATCTTTAACTGATGGTGTCTGCCGCAAGGCTTAGAGCTTGATCTCGATGTCTACGCCGGCGGGCATATCCAGTTTCATCAGAGCGTCGATGGTCTTGGGGGTGGGGCTCAGGATGTCGATGAGGCGCTTGTGGGTGCGCTGCTCGAACTGCTCTCTGGAGTCCTTGTACTTGTGCACTGCCCGCAGGATGGTGACGACCTGCTTCTCGGTGGGCAGGGGGATGGGGCCGGAGACTTCCGCGCCGTTCTTCTTGGCGGTCTCGACGATGCGGGCGGCGGACTGATCCAGCGCCTTGTGATCGTAGGCCTTCAGCTTGATTCTGATTTTCTGAGTGCTCATGTGTGTTCCTCCTGTTTGATTTTCGTACTGTTTTCGCTATGCATGTACGAGGAGCCTGTCCTTCGCAACACACCGCCGTGTGTTTCTTATTTTTGTGCACACGCACAAAAATCTAGGCCCCCTCGCCCTCTTCGAGAGAGGACAATTCTCAGCGGAAATTACCTGATAGCTCAGCAACTTCCCGCCTCAACGCCTATTCGCAAGCCTTATCAGTATAGTATGGGACAAACAAGAATGCAAGC
>JAEELK010000031.1 GCA_016282655.1 Bacillota bacterium
ACTTTTCTTTGGAACGAGCTGGTGTGGCTCAATGGTAGAGCAGCTGATTTGTAATCAGCAGGTTGGGGGTTCGATTCCCTTCGCCACCTCCACTTTTGGTCAACGGAGCGTGTGCCGCGCCCGCCCGGCGGCAACAAATACGGAGGGATTCCCGAGTGGCCAAAGGGGGCGGACTGTAAATCCGTTAGCGGAGCTTTCGATGGTTCGAATCCATCTCCCTCCACCAAATATGCGGAAGTGGCTCAGGGGTAGAGCATCGCCTTGCCAAGGCGAGGGTCGCGAGTTCGAATCTCGTCTTCCGCTCCAAAACAAGGCGGGAAAGCGATTTCCCGCCTTTCTACACGCGGATGTAGTTCAATGGTAGAACGTCAGCCTTCCAAGCTGATCGCGAGGGTTCGATTCCCTTCATCCGCTCCAAAGAAACAGAGATGCCTTTTGGCATCTCTGTTTCTTTTGTAACCAATGGAAGGGAATCGAACCCGAAAGGGCGCGAGCGTGAAGCTCGCCAGTCCGGTGGACTGGCGAGTAGCGAGCGGTCCTGCGCGGACGAAAGCAGGCGCGCAGGACGGCAGACGCGAAGCGGCTGCGTAATTCCCTTCATCCGCTCCAAAGCAGAACAGATACCATTCGGTATCTGTTCTGCTTTTTTGTGCAATGGAAGGGAATCGAAGCCCTCGCGCCTCGCGGGCCGGAACGGTGTTGGAAAGCGCCCGGAGATGTATTATAATCGGAGCTGTAAAAGCACTGTCACCGTTGATGAAAAGGGGAGAATCATGAAGAAGATACTATATCTGCTGCTCGCCTCCGTACTCTGCTGCGCGCTCGTTTTTACCGCCTGCGCCGGCAGCGGCCAGCAGGGATCGAACGAGCCTGCGGAAGCGGAAGCCGGCGAAGCCGGAGCCGCGGAGACCGATCTCGCGTCGATGCTCCTCGGCGCGTGGATGAGCGCGGATGCGGACGGGCAGCCCGTGCCGAGCAACGACAAGCTCTTATTCCGCTTTGACTCCGCCACAGAGGCCAGCGTGGCATCCCTGAACGGATATCCGGAAACGCTGTACGCCTGGAACGACGGTGTGGAAGCGGCGGTCGAGATCAGCGGCAGCAAGGTGACGCTTACGAGCCGGCCCGACACGCAGACGATCCTGTCGGATGAGTTCACCGTCACCGAGATCGACGCCGGCGCGTTCACCGCCGAGCGCCGGATGCGCCTGACGGTCGACGGCAAGGAAGCGCTTGCCAAAGAGGAACAGCTGCGCTGTGTCAAGGTCGACAAAGATCACAGCGAAGAGATCATCGGCCTCTGGGAAGGCCGCTGCACGAGCGAAGGCTCTGCCTTCGACGACGGACAGGATCACCGCTGGGAGTACAAGGAGGACGGCACCTTCGTCTATTACGTGCAGGACGGCGACGGCTGGGCGCTCGGCGAGAACACGGTGAGCGATTATTTCGTGGCCGGAGACCTGCTCTGCACCCGCTGGGAAAACAGCGGCGCGGAGAACCGCGAGGCCTGGGAGATCGCCATCGACGGCGACGTGATGCGCTGGAGCGGCACGCGGCAAGACGAAGCCGGCGGCTCGTCCGTCGTCACCTTTGAGATGCACAGGGTCGAGCAGTAAGAAGGACAGAAAAAAGCAAGCGCCGAAAGGCGCTTGCTTTTTTGTTTGCGTTTCGCCGCGCGGGCCTAGAGCGGATCGACCGTGCCGCGCTCCAGGAGCCGGCCTTCCCGCAGCTTCCGGAACTTGATCGGGAAATAGACGAAGAAGCAGAGGCTGGTCACGATCCAGCTGATCGGATAGCTCATGCAGACGCCGATCCAGGCGGGCCAGACGGTCACGAGCGGCGCGCCGAACCAGACCCAGAGCACGCGGAGCACGCAGATGCCGATCAGGATGATGAGCGCCGGCGGCAGGGAATCGCCCATGCCGCGGAGCGAGCTGGCCAGGATCTCGATGCAGATGTAGGTGTAATAGCAGGGCGAGAAGAAATAGAAGATGTTCGCGCCGATGCGGATCACGTTCGGATCGTTCACGAAGAGCATCATCATGTACTTGCCGAAGAGGATCATGCAGCCGCCGACGACGGTGGTCATGATGAGCGACATGAGCAGGCAGGCCCGGATGGCGCCGGAAACGCGGTCGTACTTGCGGGCGCCGTAGTTCTGGCCGATCACGGTCAGCAGCGCCTGCCCGAAGGCGGTGATCAGCATCCAGAAGATGCAGTCGATCTTGCTGGTGCCGCTCCAGGCGGCCACGAAGTCCGTGCCGAGGCCGTTGATCGCCGTCAGGATGATGATGTTGGAAACGGAGTACATGCAGGACTGCAGACCGGCCGGGAGGCCGATGCGCAGGATGGAGACCGTCAGGATCGGATGGAAGCGGAAATGCTGTCTGCGCAGGCGGTAGCAGTCGTCGTCCGTCATCAGCGCCGCGAGGACCAGGATGGCGCTGATCAGCTGCGCGCCGACGGTGGCGAGGGCCGCGCCCGAAACGCCGAGGCCCAGCAGGGCCACGAAGAGCAGGTCCAGCAGGATGTTCAGCAGGCAGGTGATGATGAGGTAGATGAGAGGCCGGCGCGAATCGCCCACGGCGCGCAGCACGCCTGCGCCCATGTTATAGAAGAGCAGGAAGGGAAGGCCGCAGAGGCAGAAGCGCAGGTAGAGCACGGACATCTCCATGGTGTCCGCGGGAGTGTTCATCCAGAGCAGGGCATGCCGCGAGAGCAGCAGCCCGATCGCGCTCAAAAAGACGCCCAGGACGACCGCGAGCAGCATGGTGGAGCCGACGGCCCGGGAGACGTTTTCTCGGTTGCGGGAGCCGTAAAACTGGGCGATGACCACCGTGGCGCCGGAGGCCATGCCGGTGAAGAAGCCGACCAGAAGCTGGAACAGCGTAAAAGCGGACCCGCCGACCGCAGCCAGCGCCTCCTTGCCCACGAACTGCCCCACGATGATGGCGTCCACCATATTATACAGCATCTGAAAGAGCGTCCCCAGCGCGATCGGATAGAAAAAGCGCAGCAGCTGCTTCCAGATGACGCCCTGGGTGGCGTCCACCAGGGTCTTTGCCTTCTTCTGTACTAGCATGGTGGGCCTATTGTAGCACATTAAAAATACTTGTCAATTCTCTTGCGGGGAAACGCGGATTCCCGCATAATAACACGTAGAGAACGTACTATATCGATCGCACGAAAGGAACGTTTCCCATGTACGCAAAAGTATTGATCGACAACATCGCGGAAGCGCCGCTGCAGGCGGAATGGGGCCTGGCGGTCTACATCGAATACAGGGGGACGAAGATCCTGCTCGACAGCGGCGCGAGCCCGCTCTTTCTGGAGAACGCCGCCCTGCTGGGCGTGGATCCGGCCGAGATAGAGCTTGCGGTGCTCTCGCACGCGCACTTCGATCACAGCCTGGGCCTGCGCGCCTTCTTCACCCTGAACGCCGCGGCGCCGCTCTACGTCCGCGCCGGCGCCGCCGAGAACTGCTATGAAGACAAAGAGGGCGTCCGGGAATACATCGGCATCGATCCGGGCCTGCTCACGGACTTCAAGGACCGCATCCGCTACGCGGAGGGCGATCTCGAGATCCTGCCAGGCGCCTGGCTGATCCCGCACAAGACGCCCGGCCTGGAAGCGCGCGGCGAGATGTTCGGGATGTACGTGCGGGAGAACGGCGTGGACCGCTTTGACGATTTCGCGCACGAGCAGAGCCTGGTCCTCGAGACGGAGAAGGGCCTGTTCATCTTCAATTGCTGCTCCCACGGCGGCGCGGACAACATCCTGCGCGAGGTGGGAGAGACCTTCCCGGACAAGAAGATCTACGCCATCTTCGGCGGCTTCCATCTCTGCGGCTGCACGGAGGAGCAGATCCGCGCGCTGGCGGCGCAGCTGCGCGCGCTCGGCGTGGAGCGGATCATCACCGGCCACTGCAGCGAGGAGCGCGGCGTGGCGATCCTGCGGGAGGAGCTCGGCGAGCAGGTCGAGCAGATCCGCGCGGGGCTGGTCCTGGAGGTCTGATGGAACACAGCATTCTGAAAAACAAGTATTATCTGTATCTCACGGAGTTTTTCGCGGGAGTCGCCGTCATGGCGGTCGAACTGGGCGCAAGCAGGCTGCTTGCGCCGTATTTCAGTTCCTCGCAGATCGTCTGGACCATCATCATCGGCACCATCATGATCGCCATGGCCCTGGGCAATCTCTACGGCGGCCGCAGCGCGGACCGGCATCCGGATCCGGACGTGCTCTACCGGCGCATCCTGATCGCCGCGGTCTGGATCGCGGCCATCCCGGTGCTCGGGAAATACATCATCATCGGCGTCTCCGGGCTCCTGGTCTTCACCGTCAGCACCAATTTCCTGACCGTCGCCGCCTTTCTCTCCTGCATGTTGATCTTCGTCTTCCCGCTCTTTCTGCTCGGGACCGTCACGCCCTCGCTCGTCAAATATACGGTGGAACGCCTGGACGACAGCGGCTCCATCGTCGGCCGTCTGGGCGCCTGCAACACCGTCGGCAGCATCCTCGGCACCTTCCTGCCCACCTTCGTCACGATCCCGGCGGTGGGGACCGCGGTCACCTTTCTCTTCTTCTCCGGCGTGCTCCTGCTCGTGGGGCTCGTGTATTTCCTGAGCGAGAAGCGCAGGCTGCGGCTCTGCCTGATCTCCCTGCTGCTCTTCGTGCTCTGCAGCATCTTCGGGCACAGCCCTTCCTTTGCCTTCTGGGAGGAGGCGCTGGCCTACGAGGGAGAGTCCGTCTACAACTATCTGCAGGTGGCGGATCAGGAGGACCGGATCATCCTTTCCACGAACGTGCTCTTCGGCGTGCAGTCCGTGAAGATGAAGGAAGGCGGTCTCACGGGCATGTACTACGACTACGCGCTGGCCGGCGTCGTGATGGCAAAAAAAGAAGCCCCCTCCGTGCTGGTGCTGGGCAACGGGACGGGCACCTACGCGAGCCAGTGCCTCCGCTATTTCCCCGGCACGACGGTGGAAGGGGTGGAGATCGACGGCCGGATCACGGATCTGGCCTGGGACTATTTCGACATGGACGAGCGCGTGGCGGTGACGGAATACGACGGAAGGGCTTATCTGCAGGCCGTGGACCGCTCCTATGACGTGATCCTGGTGGACGCCTATCAGGACATCACCATCCCGTTCCAGATGTCTTCGCTGGAGTTCTTCCGCCTGGTCCGGGACCACCTCAACGAGGGCGGCGTGATGGTCGTGAACATGAACATGCATTCCGACGGCGAAGGCAGCATCAACGAGGCGCTTTCGGATACCATCGCGGCGGTCTTTCCCTACGTTGCCACGGCGGACGTGCCGTACAGCACGAACCGGGAGCTCTTCGCCTCCATGCGCGAGGCGCCGGCAGTTCTGCTGCGGGAGGGAGAGACCCTGATAAAAGACGCGGAACTGAGCGGGATGACGCAAGACGTGGCGCGCGCCCTCAAAGACTGCGCGGGAGGGCCGCATCTCCTCAGCGACGACAAAGCGCCGGTGGAACTGCTCGGCATGCGGGCCATCGACGGCCTCATCGAAGAGGAGCTTTCTTATTACAAAGCGGTCTATGAACGGGAGGGGCTCTCCGGCGTGCTGGCGCTCGTGCTCTAGGCGTCGGCGAAGAGCGCGGACATGGTCTCCAGCAGCTTGTTCATGTTGAGCGGCTTTGCGATGTGCGCGTTCATGCCCGCGGCGTAGCAGGCCGAGATGTCCTCGCTGAAGGCCCGGGCGCTCAGCGCCGCGATGGGGATCTCCGCGAGCGCGGCGTTTCGCAGCGAGCGGATGAGGCGCGTGGCGTCGTAGCCGTTCTTGACAGGCATCTCGATGTCCATCAGAACGGCGTCGTAGCGGCCGGCGGGCGAAGCGGCGATGCATTCCACGGCATCCTCGCCGTTCTCGGCCAGATCCACCACGAAGCCCGCTTCCTCCAGCAGGATCCGTTCCACCTCGCGGTTCGCGGGGTCGTCCTCCACCAGGAGGAGGCGCTTGCCGGCAAAGGCGGCTTTCGCCGCAGCGCTCTCGCGATGCCGCGCGGAGGCCTCTCTGGCTTCCGGATCCACGTCGAAACCCACGCGGATCACGAACTCCGAGCCCTTGCCCTGCTCGGAAAAGACTTCGATGCTTCCCCCCATGAGCTCCACGATGCTCTTGGTGATGGCGGTCCCGAGACCGGTGCCCTGGATGTTTTCCACGGTGCTGGTCTTTTCTCTTGCGTAGGCTTCGAAGACCTGCGCCGCGAATTCCGGGCTCATGCCGATGCCCGTGTCCTTGACGCTGACGCGGTAGAGCGCGCGATCCTCCTCGCGGCCTTCCTGCCGCAGCGTCAGCGTGACGCTGCCGCCCTCCGGCGTGAATTTGCAGGCGTTGCTGAGCAGGTTCAGGAGCACGCGGTTGAAGCGGTTCTGATCGCAGAGCACGGCATGGTCTTCGATCTCGCTGTGCTCTACGGCAAACGTGAGGCCCTTGGCCTCCATCTGGGTGGAGAAGAGGCCGCGCAGTTCCTCCATCATCTTGTGCAGGTCCGTGGGGATGGGCATGAGCTCCATGCGGCCGCTCTCGATGCGGCTGATCTCCAGCACGTCGTTGATCAGGGCCAGCAGATGGTCGCTGGAGGCCTCGATCTTTTCGAGGTAGTCCTTCACCTTGGGCGGCGCGTCCTTTTCCCGCTTCGCGAGCGTGACGTAGCCGATGATGGCGTTCATGGGCGTGCGGATGTCGTGGCTCATGTTGGAGAGGAAGGTGCTCTTCGCGAGGCTGCTCTCCTCCGCCTCATGCTTCTGCCGGACGGCAGTCTGTCCGGCCTTCTGCACCGTGTCGTAGATGCGGAAGATGATCAGCAGGGAAAGGATGATCAGAAGGAACTGGATGACGGTGTTTCGCAGGATGATGTCCGTGACGCGGCGGAAGTGTCCCGTCAGCTGCGCGGTGAAGGCGGCGGGATCCGCGGCGGCGCCGTGCTGCGTGAAGAAGGCGCCGAGCTCCGCGATGGCATTGCCGGAGAGGCTCTCCGTGGTCTCCAGGATCCAGGTCATGGAGGTGAAGAAGATCATGAAGAGCAGGACGGCCCAGACGAAGGTGCTTTTCCCCATGCGGCGCAGCGGATCCATGTGGAAGATCCGGAAATAGACCAGAAAGCCGAGGAAGGCCCAGAAGAGCAGGATCAGATAGGACTCCGTGGAGAAGGAGGCGACGGAGGAGATGTGCGGGATCAGGAAATAACAGAAGAAGAAGAATGAGATCGCCACGCCGAGCGCGCCCGTGAGCTGCACCAGCTGGCGCTGTTCCGCCAGACCGTTTTTGAAGGCGGCGGCGGAGGTGTAGGCGTAGGCGATCACGACGCCGATGGTGCTGACGTCGATGATCCAGCTGATGGCGGCCCGCCCGAGGAAGGGGATGGGCAGGGAGAAGAGAAGCAGAAAGAAGAGCGCGTTGCCCGGCGCGCCGAAGCGGTTGAGCTTTGCGAGCGAAGCCGGCAGGAGACGGTCCCGCGACATGGCGTAGAGCATGCGGCTCGCGGCGGTCAGATTGCCGATGAAGCCGGTGATGATGCCGCCCGCGGCGGCGAGACCGAGGAGGAAGAGACCGGGCGTTCCCGCGGCGGAATCGACGGAGAAAAAGCTGGGAATGGCGCTGAGGCCGCTCTGTCCGTCCAGGGCGCCGACATAGTCCGCCCAGGAGGAGAAGCCTTCGGGATGATGGGCGGCCGCGATCAGCGCGAGCATGACGTAGGCCAGCGCGGCGCTGAAGAGGGAGATGAGCAGGATGGGCAGGAAGCGCCTGGGCGAAAAGCGGATCTCCTCCGCAGACTGCGAGACGGATTCAAAGCCCGCGTATGCCCAGGGCGTCAGAAAGACGATGACCAGGACGCTCTGCACGGGCGGGTGCTCCGGCGAGAAGGCGGGCGCGATGACCGGCGCCGTGGCGCTTCCCGCATGGAGGAATACGGCGAAAAAGGCGAAAAGGATGCCGCCGGCGAGGAGCAGGGCCATCAGGATCTGCAGCCAGCTCGCGCTGCGGTTCCCGCGGAAGCAGAAGAGGGCGAAGACGATCTCCGCGCAGAGGGAGAGCAGGATCTCCCCCAGGAAGACGTCATAGCCGGCTACGGTATAGTGGAAGCCGAAGCAGAAGAGATCGCCGAAGAGGCTGCGGCAGATCAGCGGGATGGCGGTGGCGTTGGCCCAGATGATGGCCAGATAGACCAGACAGAGGGCCCAGGCGGCCAGGAAGCCGTGGTCATAGCCGAAGACCGTCTTCGCGTAGGTGAAGGTGCCGCCGGCATCGGGATATCGGTTGATCAGATCGTGGTAGTTGACGCCGATGATCAGCATGATGACGGCGCCCAAAAAGATGCCCAGGACGGTGCCAAGCGGCCCGGCGATGGGCAGGAAGGTGGTGCCGGGCATCACGAAGGCGCCCCAGCCTACGCTGCAGCCAAAGGAAAGGGCCCAGATGCCCAGCGGCGAGATGCGGGGCAGCAGCCTTTCGGACGTTTCGGAAACGGGTTTCTGCGTGTTCGGCAAAGCGGTGTTCCCCCTCTGTGACCGGGTCGGGAATGAGGAAGCGCCGCGGAGGGACGGGCCTTAAGGCTCGTTCCGCAGCGAGGTGTAAAGGCGCAGGATCTGCGCCGGATCGATGGGTTTGGTGGCGTAGCCGTCCATGCCGGCGGCGCGCGCCTTCTCCTGCAGGGCAGGGGAGACGTCCGCGCTCAGCGCGAGGATGGGGACGGCGGCCAGCGCCGGCTCCGCCAGGCGGCGGATCTGCCCTGCGGCTTCATAGCCGTCCAGGACCGGCATCTGGATGTCCATGAGGATCAGGTCATAGGGATCGGACGCTGCTGCCTCCGCCTTTCGCACGGCTTCGCCGCCGTCCGCGGCCAGCTCCACGCGGTGTCCCTGCGAGCCGAGCATCAGTTCTCCGATCTCCCGATTGAAAGCGTTGTCATCCGCGAGAAGGATGTGCAGCGCCGCGGCCGGCGGCGCGTCTTCCGGCGCGCCGGACAGCGCCTTTCGCGCCGCGTCGCTTCCGGATCCGCGGGCCGCCTGCGGAGCGGCGGCAGGGGGATCTGCCTGCGGAGCCCCGTCCGCGGGCGCTTCCGCCTGCGGCAGGGGCGCTCCGTCCGAGAGCAGCATCAGATAGAAGTGCGAGGCACGGTCGATGCAGTAGAACGAAAAGCGCTTCGGGCAGATGGCGTCGCCGATCCGGAAGGGCAGCTCCACTTCATAGACGTCCTGTTCCGCCAGCGCCTTGTCGATGACCGAGAGGCGCAGGGGGTTCGGCTGTCCGCTCAGCGGCGTCCAGCTCTGCTCCATGGCGGGCAGCAGGTCGTTCAGATAGAAGGTCTCATACTCGTTTCCGGCGTCCCTGGGCAGCAGGAGGCTGTCCCGCGCCTGCTCTCCGTTGTCGAAGAAATGGCAGCTGCCGTCGATGAGATAGGCGATCCGTTCATACTGCCGCATCAGGACCTTGTTCAGCAGCGCGTCTTCCACGACCTGCTCATTGCAGACGCGTTCGTTGAAAAAGCCTATGATGTCGCCGGAGACCGGCTTCACGGCAAGCGTCACTTCAAAGCGCACGAAAGAAATGCTCCCGTCCCGGAGGCGGACGAGCAGGGTCTCGGCGACCCGGGTGTGGCCGTCCTGGTAGAGGCGCAGAAGAGAATCGCGTCGGAAGAGCGCGGGATCTTCATCGCCCATGCGGCCGAGCACGTGAGGCTGCCGCTGCGCGAGCAGCTCCGTATAGGTGCTGCTGCTGTAGTCGGTATCGTAAAGTGAGGCGCCGCTGCGCTCTTCGATCTCGTCCTGGCTCAGGTTGACGCGCAGGACGGTGATCGCGTCCTTGGTGAAGGCGGCAAGCTCTTCCTGCAGATCCGTGTAGCGGTTCGCGAGCATCTGCTCGGTGTCGCGGATGCGGTCGATGATGGAGAACATGACGGTGAGCAGCAGGAAAACGAAGACGCTTCCGAAAAAGAGGATGGAAGCAAAAAGCAGATCCGCGATGCCGCTGAGGCCGACGATCACGTAGCCGATGAGGAAAAAAACGAGCAGGAGCAGCGGGATGATCAGGAGACCGGCCTTGCGGTTCTCCTCTTCCAGGTCGTGCGTGATCTTGACGAAGCGCGCGTAACGGAAGATGTTGTAGACCATCAGCAGACTGCCGGCAAAGATCAGGATGGTAACGAATGTGCGCATGGCTCTTTCCTCCGGCGCGGGGCACGGCGAGCTAAAAGCAAAGATTGGCGGAGAGAGTGGGATTCGAACCCACGGTGCCTTGCGGCATCACCAGTTTTCAAGACTGGCTCCTTAAACCACTCGGACATCTCTCCGCGCGAGGGGCCTTCCGAAGAGCCCGGATCAGGGGACAGAAGATGCAGAAAGACCCGAACGGAAGCGCTCGGGTCTTTCTGTTTGGTGACTCAACGGGGATTCGAACCCCGGACCCACTGATTAAAAGTCAGTTGCTCTGCCGACTGAGCTATTGAGTCATGCTGGCTGGGGTAGCTGGACTCGAACCAGCGAATGCAGGAGTCAAAGTCCTGTGCCTTGACCGACTTGGCTATACCCCATTAATACCCCATTAACAGGGCTGTGGCCCTTCCGCACGGCCCTATTATTTTACATCGGAGAAGCAGCACTGTCAACGCATATTTCAAGCCGGAGGGGGCGGGCGGCGAAAGAAAAAGCGCTTTTCCGGCGAGTTCCGCTTGTCAAACGAAAACGGCCGTTGTATAATATATCGCACATGGGCTCGTAGCTCAGCTGGATAGAGCAACGGCCTTCTAAGCCGTGTGTCCGGGGTTCGAGTCCCTGCGGGCTCGCCATGTAGAAGAAGCGTCTGCAAAAGCAGGCGCTTCTTTTCTTTTCCGGCGGCGCGCCGCCGCGGCGGGGACGCCGCCCGAAAAACCGTGCAGCCGCCCGCCCTTTGTGGTATAATCTATTATCTATAATTATGCTCAAAAACGCCCCAGGGGCGCAATGCATACACAGATCCGGGAAAGGAGCATTTATGCGTATACTCGTAGACGGCATGGGCGGCGACAACGCCCCGGTCGAGATCGTAAAGGGCTGCATCGCGGCAGCCGGACAGACGGAGCACGAGATCCTGCTCGTCGGAAAAGAAGACCTGCTCTGGGCGGCGATCCGGGAGCAGGTGCGGGACAAGGGCCCGTCCAACCTGGGCGTGGTCCACGCGTCCGAAGTGATCGAAACGGAGGAGGCGCCGGTGCGCGCCATCCGCTCCAAAAAGGATTCCTCCATGGTGGTCGGACTGCAGATGGTGAAAGACGGCGAGGCGGACCTCTTCTTTTCCGCCGGCAATTCGGGCGCGCTCATGGCGGGCGGGCTCTTCATCCTGGGCCGCATCCGCGGCATCGACCGGCCGGCCATCGCGGCGGCCGTGCCCGCGCTGAACGCCCCGGGCAGCTTTACGCTCATGGTGGACAGCGGCGCCAACAGCGACTGCAAACCGAACAATCTGCTGGAATTCGCCTGGATGGGCAGCATCTATTCCGAAAAGGTCTACGGCATCGAACGCCCGCGCGTGGGCCTGCTGAACATGGGCGTGGAGGCCGGCAAGGGCCCCCTCAGCATCAAGGCGGCCTACGACATGCTGGGCAAAGCGAAGAGCATCCGCTTCATCGGCAACGTGGAAGCGCGGGAGGTGCCGCTCGGCGCCTGCGACGTGCTGGCCTGCGACGGCTTCGCGGGCAACGTGCTGCTGAAGACCATGGAGGGGACCGGCAAGGGCATCATGCATCTGGTCAAGGAGAAGATCCTGGGCGGCGGGCTGCTGGCGAAGCTCGGCGCCGCCATGCTCTCCGCGCAGCTCAAGGACCTGCGTTCCGTGGCGGACTACTCCGAATACGGCGGCGCGCCCATCCTCGGCGTCCGCGGCGCGGTGATCAAGATGCACGGCTCCGCAGACGCGAAAGCCGTCTGCAATTCCATCCTGAAGGGGATCCCCTACGCGGAGAACGGCGTGGTGCAGGGCATCGAAGAAGCAGTGCTGGAACTGGAGGCCATCGAACAGGATGAACAGCCGGAATGATCTGACGGAACAGCTCGGATACCGCTTTCGGGACGAGGCGCTCCTGGAGCGCGCTCTCACGCACAGCTCCTATGTGAACGAGCAGGGCAGGCCGTATGAAGAGAACAACGAGCGCCTGGAGTTTCTGGGCGACGCGGTCCTGGATCTCATCGTGGGAGAAGCGTTGCTCTCGCGCTGCCCGCATGAGGAGGAAGGCGTCCTGAGCAAGACCCGCGCAATCATCGTCTGCGAATCCGCGCTGGCGCAGCTGGCGCAGCGGCTCGGCATCGGCGAGCGCCTCCTGCTGGGGCACGGCGAAGCGCTGAGCGGCGGCAGACAGCGCGCTTCCATGCTGGCGGACGCCATGGAGGCCGTCCTCGGCGCCGTCTATCTGGACGGCGGGCTGGAGGCAGTCCGCGGCGTGGCGCTGCGGCTGCTGTCGGAGACCATGGAAGAGGCCCTCTCCGGGAAAGGCTTCCAGGACTATAAGACCCGGCTGCAGGAGGCCCTGCAGGCCCACGGGCGGCAGAGCATCGTCTATCGGGTGGAGCGGGAGGAAGGCCCGGACCACGACAAGACCTTCTTCGTCTCCGTCTCCGCCGGAGAGCGCCTTCTGGGGCGGGGCAGTGGCAAGAACAAGAAAGAAGCGGAACAGCGCGCGGCGCAGGCTGCTCTGGAGGAACTCAAGTGATCTTTAAACGCATCGAGATGCAGGGCTTCAAATCCTTTGCGGAGCCCGTGACCATAGAATTCAACGAGGGCGTCACCTGCGTGGTGGGCCCGAACGGAAGCGGGAAGAGCAATCTCTCCGACGCCGTGCGCTGGGTGCTGGGCGAACAGCGGGCCAAGACCCTGCGGGCGGACAAGATGGACGAGATCATCTTCTCCGGCACGGCGAGCCGCCGCTCCCGCGGCATGGCGGAAGTGACGCTGGTGATCGACAACAGCAGCGAGTTCCTGCCCATCGACTACAGCGAAGTGGCGATCACGCGCCGCGTCTACCGCTCGGGCGAGAGCGAGTACTTCATCAACAAGGTGCCCTGCCGGCTGCGCGACATCCGCGAGCTGATCATGGACACCGGCATCGGCGTGGAGGGCTATTCCGTCATCGGGCAGGGGCGCATCGCGAACATCATCAGCAGCAACGCCCAGGACCGCAGGGAGCTCTTCGAAGAGGCCGCCGGCATCGTCAAATACCGCAGCAAGAAGGAAGAGAGCCAGCGGAAGCTGGAGAACGCCAGAGGCAACCTGGAGCGGGGGGATGACAGCGTGGCCGAGATCGAGGGGCGCATCGGCGGCCTGAAGGAAGACAGCGAGAAGGCCGGAGAGTACCTGGAACTGCGCAAGCGCTACAAAGAGCTGGAGATCAACGTCGCGCTGAAGAACATCGACGGCCTGG
>JAEELK010000032.1 GCA_016282655.1 Bacillota bacterium
CACGACCGGCCGCGAAAAGATGTCCCTGCTGGAAAAGATCATCTATCTGGCGGACGCCATCGAGCCGGAGCGGGTCTATCCCGGCATCCGGCGGATCCGCAGCACGGCCTACAAAGACATCGATAAAGCCTGCTATCTTTCTCTGGACAGCTCCATCCGCTTCGTGGAAGAGAAGGGGGATCGTCTGGACGCGGACAGCCTGCGCGCGAGAGATTATTTCGCCGCGCTGCTCGCAAATAGAAAGCAGCCGAAGATAGAAGAAGTTAAGAAAGAAAAGGAGAATACGCAATGACATCCAAAGAGCTCGCGCTTCTCTCCCTGCAGATCCTCAGCGAGAAGAAGGCCGTGGATCCGCTGGCGCTCTACGTGGAAGAGCACTGCTCCTTCACGGACTACCTCGTGATCGCGTCCGGCAATTCGGAACGGCAGGTCAGCAGCCTGGCCGCCGAGCTGGAGGACCGCCTGGCGGAGGAATACGAGATCCTTTCCAGGAGCATCGAAGGAAAAGGGGGTTCCGGCTGGATCCTCATGGACTTCGGCGATATCATCGTCAACATATTCACGCCGGCGCAGAGAGAGCATTACAGCCTGGAAGCGCTCTGGCGCGACTGCCCGCAGCTTCTGCCGCAGGACGAATAGGAGGAAAATGAAAATGGACAGGCAATACGATTTCGCTGCCATCGAGAAGAAATGGCAGAAGTACTGGGCGGACAAAGATCTGTTCAGCGTCACGGAGGACCCGGAGAAACAGAAGTATTACGTTCTGGAGATGTTCCCGTATCCTTCCGGCAAATGCCACATGGGGCACGTGCGCAACTATTCCATCGGCGACGTGATGGCCCGCTATCTCACCATGCAGGGCTACAATGTGCTGCATCCGATGGGCTTCGACGCCTTCGGCCTGCCGGCGGAGAACGCCGCCATCAAGCACGGCACGCGCCCGGACGTCTGGACGCACGACAACATGGCGGAGATGACGGAGCAGCTGAAGCAGCTCGGCCTCAGCTACGACTGGGACCGCTCGGTGGCCACCTGCACGCCCGAGTACTACAAATGGATGCAGTGGATCTTCATCCAGTTCTTCAAGAAGGGCCTGGCTTATAAGAAAAAGAAGGCGGTCAACTGGTGTCCGTCCTGCCAGACCGTGCTCGCCAACGAGCAGGTCGTGGACGGCGTCTGCGAGCGCTGCAAGACCCCGGTCGGCAAGAAGGAGCTGGAGCAGTGGTATCTGAAGATCACCGACTACGCGGAGCGCCTGCTGGACGATCTCGACAAGCTCGAGGGCTGGCCGCTGAAGGTCCGCACCATGCAGAAGAACTGGATCGGCAAGAGCACCGGCGCGCAGGTCTTCTTTGAGATCGAAGGCTTCGATCAGAAGCTGGAGATCTTCACCACGCGTCCGGACACCCTCTACGGCGTCACCTACATGGTGCTCGCGCCCGAGCACGCCTTCGTGCAGGAACTGGTCGCCGGAACGGAGTACGAGAAGCCGGTCGCGGAGTTCCTGGACCGTCTGCAGTACCTCAGCGACATCGACAGAAACTCCACCACGCTGGAGAAGGAAGGCCTCTTCATCGGCCGTTACTGCGTCAACCCGCTCACCGGCAAGCGCGTGCCCATCTACATCGGCAACTACGTGCTGACGGACTACGGCACCGGCGCCATCATGGCGGTGCCCGCGCACGACCAGAGAGACTTCGACTTCGCGAAGAAATACAACATCGAGATCATCCCCGTCATCGATCCGGGCGACCCCGCGATCGACGTGAACGACCTGCAGGAAGCCTTCCTCACCGAAGGAAAGATGATCAACTCGGACCGCTTCAACGGCATGAACAACCGCGAGGCGCTGGACGCCATCGTCGCATACATCGAAGAGAAGGGCATCGGCAAGGCCTCCACCATCTTCCGCCTCAGAGACTGGCTCATCTCGCGCCAACGCTACTGGGGCACGCCCATCCCCATGCTCTACTGCGAGCACTGCGGCTGGGTCCCGGAGAAGGAGGAGAACCTGCCCGTGCTGCTGCCGGAGGACGTGGAGTTCACCGGCAAGGGCGAATCGCCCCTCACCACCAGCAAGACCTTCCAGAACGGCGTCTGCCCCGTCTGCGGCGCGCCCGCCAGACGCGAGATCGACACCATGGACACCTTCCTCGATTCCAGCTGGTACTTCCTGCGCTACTGCGACGCCAGAAACGACAAGGCGCCCTGGGACAAGGAGAAGGCGAAGTACTGGATGAGCGTCGATCAGTACATCGGCGGCGTCGAGCACGCCATCCTGCATCTGCTCTACGCGCGCTTCTTCACCATGTTCCTCTACGACATCGGCATGAGCCCGGTGGAGGAGCCCTTCAAGAACCTGCTGACGCAGGGCATGGTGCTCAAGGACGGCAGCAAGATGTCCAAGTCCGTGGGCAACATCGTGAGTCCCGAGGAGATCATCGCCAAATACGGCGCGGACACCGCGCGGCTCTTCATCCTCTTCACCGCGCCGCCGGAGAAGGAGCTGGAGTGGTCCGACGCCGGCGTGGAGGGGAGCTACCGCTTCCTGAACCGCGTCTACCGTCTGGTCTACGACGCCGCGGACGAGCTGAAGGACGCCCCGGCTGCTTTCACCGCGCAGAACGAGGACGACAAGAGCCTGCTCTTCGTGCTGAACAGCTCCATCAAGAAGGTCGGCTCTGACCTGAAGGAACGCTTCAATTTCAACACCGCCATCAGCGCCATCATGGTCCTGGTGAACGAGCTCTATCGCTACCGCGGTCTGGAAACCCAGAACAAAGCCCTGCTGAAATACGCGCTGGACTGCCTGGTCCTGCTGCTCAGCCCCTTCACCCCGCACATCTGCGAGGAGATGTGGGAGCACCTCGGCCACAGCGAGTCCACCTATCACCAGCCCTGGCCGAAGTATGACGAGTCGGCGCTGGTACAGGATACCATCGAGATCGTATTCCAGCTGAACGGCAAGGTCAAAGAAAAACTTAACGTCGCATCCGGCCTGTCCAAAGAAGCCTTCCAGGAGGCGGTCATGGCCGAGGAACGCGTGCAGCAGCAGCTGGCCGGCAAGCAGATCGTCAAGATCGTCTCCGTGCCGGACCGTCTGCTCAACGTCGTCGTGAAAGGATAGTCTATGCCGAACAGCGAAAGCATCAGCAACAATAAAAAGAAACGCGGCTTCAGCCTGATCCGCCGCAAAAATACAAAAGAGGCCGCGGAGGCGGACGCGAAGCTGCGCGTCATCCCGCTCGGCGGGCTCAACGAGATCGGAAAGAACATCACGCTGCTGGAGTATGAGGACGACATCCTCATCATCGACTGCGGCATGAGCTTCCCCGAGGCGGAGCTCTTCGGCATCGATCTGGTCCTGCCGGATTTCAGCTATCTGATCCAGAACGCGGGCAAGATCCGCGGCATGATCCTGACCCATGCCCACGAGGACCACATCGGCGCCATCCCGTATCTGCTGCAGCAGCTCTCCGTGCCCATCTACGGCACGAAGCTCGCCATCGGCCTGGTCAACAACAAGCTCAAAGAGCACAGCCTCACGGCCGATTTCCACGAGATCAAGGCCGGACAGAGCTTCCGGATCGGCTGCTTCCGCATCGAGGCCATCCGCACGACGCATTCCATCGCGGACGCGCTGGCCTTCGCCATCCAGACCCCGGTCGGCACGGTCTTCCACAGCGGCGACTTCAAATTCGACCAGACGCCGCTCGACGGGCATCCGGCCGACCTGCAGCGCATCGCGGAGGTGGGCAGGGAAGGGGTCCTGCTCATGCTCTCGGACAGCACGAACGCGGAGCACGGCGGCTATACGCCTTCCGAGCAGATCGTGCGCAAGACCTTTGAGGACATCTTCCGCAGCCGCGACGGCCGCATCCTGATCGCCTCCTTCTCGACGAACATCCACCGCATCCAGATCATCATCGACACCGCGGTGAAGTTCAAGCGAAAGGTCGCGCTTTCCGGCCGCTCCATGGTGAACGTGGTGAGCCTGGCCATCGAACTCGGCTACCTGACGGTGCCGCCGGACACCCTGGTGGACATCGCGAAGATCAAGAACATCAAGAGCAACGAGCTGGTCATCATCACCACGGGCAGCCAGGGCGAGCCCATGTCCGCGCTGGCCCGCATGGCGAGCAACGACCACAAATCCGTGCAGATCCGGAAGGGCGACGTGGTCATCCTCTCCTCGAACCCCATCCCGGGCAACGAGCGGACGGTCTCGAACGTCATCAACCAGCTCTTCGAAAAGGGCGCGGAGGTCATCTACTCCTCCATCGCCCAGGTCCACGTTTCCGGCCACGCCCGGGAAGAGGAGCTGAAGCTGCTCTTCTCTCTGGTGAAGCCGCGCTTCTTCGTCCCGGTGCACGGCGAATACCGGCATCTCTGCTCCCACGCGGCCATCGCGGAGGAGATGGGGCTGAAGCACAGCCACGTGCACATCATGGAGAACGGGCAGGTGCTGGAGCTGAACCGCAGCAAGGCCGTCGTGCTTCCGGAGACCGTGCCCTGCCAGCCGGTCTTCGTGGACGGGCTCGGCGTCGGAGACGTCGGCAACGTGGTCCTGAAGGACCGCAGGGTGCTCTCCACCAGCGGCCTGATCGTGGTCACCGTGGCCTGGGATCCCGTCTCCCAGTGCATCATCTCCGGGCCGGAGATCGTCACGCGCGGATTCGTCTACGTGAAGGAGAACGAGAACCTCATCGAGGAGGCGAAGACCGTCGTGACGGACGCCATCGAAGGCTGCTCGCGGCGCGATTTCACTTCCATGAAGACCGCGACCCGCGACGCGCTGCGCAGCTTCATCTACGAGAAGAACGGCCGCAGCCCCATGATCCTTCCCATCTTCCTGCAGGTCTGATTTCCCGTTGGCAGACGCGAAGGATTCTGTTATACTAAATAGTTAGAATCGGAGCCATCCCGGGCTCCTGTTCCTAGAGCAAACGCAAAATTGTTATGGAGGAAGAAACATTATGATTACCGCAGGCGATTTCCGCAAAGGCATGACCTTCGAGATGAACGGCGAACCCCATGTGGTCCTGGATTTCCAGCACGTAAAGCCGGGCAAGGGCGCCGCCTTTGTCAGAACCAAGTACAGAAACATCCTGACCGGCGCCACCCGCGAAGAAGCTTTCAACCCCAGCGACAAGTTCGAGAACGCCCACATCGAGACCAAGCAGATGCAGTATCTCTATTCCGACGGCGATCTCTACTATTTCATGGACCCCGACACCTACGATCAGGTCCCGCTCATGCAGGATCAGGTCGAAGAGGCCATCAAGTACCTCAGAGAGAACGACACCGCCACCATCAAGTTCTACAAGGGCGCCGCGTTCCTCGTGGAGGCTCCGAACTTCGTGATCCTGGAGGTCGTGGACACCGAGCCCGGCGTCAAGGGCGATACCGCCACCAACGTCACCAAGGCGGCCACCCTGGAGACCGGCGCCGTGGTGCAGGTCCCCATCTTCATCGAAGCCGGTGAGAAGATCCAGGTCGACACCAGAAGCGGAGAATACCTCTCCAGAGCGAAATAATGGCCAAACGGAGAAAAAAGCGCGGCGGAAGGGGAGGACTGCTCCTCCTGCTCCTGATCATCCTGATCGCGGCCGGCGGCTTTGCCGGCTACCGCTCCTTTCTCGGCAAAGGGCAGCTGCCGGCGGACCCCGCGGCGGGCAGCGTCTCCTTTACCGTGCCGGCCGGCGCCAGCACCTCGTCCATCGGCCGCCTGCTGGAAGAGCAGGGGCTGATCCGCAGCAGCAAGGTCTTCAAGATCATGAGCAAGAAGGCCGGCTACGACGGAAAGTACCAGGCCGGAGAGTATCAGCTCTCCGCCGCCATGCCGCTGGATGAGATCATGCATACCCTGCTGCACGGCAAGGCCGACACCAAACGCTTCACCATCCCGGAGGGCTACGACATCCGCCGCACGGCGGAGGCGCTGGAAGCGGCCTCCATCTGCACCGCGGACGCCTTCCGGAAGGAAGTGGCCGAGGGCAGCTTCGATCACTGGTTCCTGGAAGGGCTTCCGGCCGGCGCGGACCGTCTGGAGGGCTATCTCTTCCCGGAGACCTATGAGGTCTACGCCTCCGCGAGCGCGCATGACGTGGTCGAGCGCATGCTCGCGCAGTTCGAGAAGGTCTTCACGGACGAATACCGCAGCCGCGCGGCGGAGATCGGCATGTCCGTGCAGGACGTCATCATCCTGGCGTCCATCATCGAGCGCGAAGCCGTGGTGCAGGAGGACCGCCCCGTCATCGCGGGCGTCTTCTACAACCGCCTGGAGCGCGGCATGCTGCTGCAGTCCTGCGCCACCGTCCAGTACATCCTGGGCGAGCAGAAGGCGCGGCTGACGAACGCGGACACCCAGATCGAGTCTCCGTACAACACCTATCTGCACGAGGGGCTCCCGCCCGGACCCATCTGCTCTCCCGGAGAGCTCTCCATCCGGGCCGCCCTCTGGCCGGAAGAGACGGACTATCTCTATTTCCTCGCCAAAGGCGACGGTTCCCACGTCTTTTCCCGCACCCACGAAGAACACCTGGCCAACAAGGCCAAATATATCGATTAGCGCGTCGCTGCGCGCATAAGGAGGTATCATTTTTCCATGGACGGCAACAGCAACAGTCCCTGGCAAGGTCTGCGCAATCTTTTCGGCAAAGGAAGCGATCCGGACGACGACGTCCACCGATCGAGACAGGAAGACGAAGAAGAGATCTTCGACGACAAGATGGCGTACGAGATCATGACCCCCCGCACGGAGGTCTTCATGATCGACGCGGACGAGCCCTTTCAGGATTACGTGGAAGAGCTCATGGAGCTGCACTACACGCGCATCCCGGTCTACGAGAACGACATCGACAACATCATCGGCATCCTGAACATCAAGGACCTCTTCATCTCCACCTGGGACAAGGGCTTTGAGAACGTGAAGATCCGCGAGATCCTGCGCAAGCCCTATTTCGTCCCGGAGACCAAACACATCGCGAGCCTCTTCCGCGATCTGCAGGCTTCCAAGCAGCACATCGCGGTGCTCATAGACGAATACGGCGGCTTTTCCGGCATCGTCACGATGGAGGACATCATCGAAGAGGTGGTGGGCGAGATCGGCGACGAGTACGACGAAGAGGAGACGCCCGTACAGAAGATCGGAGACAACTGCTATCTGCTGGACGGCCTTCTCAGCCTGAACGACATCAACGAGATGCTCGGCCTCTCGCTCGAATCGGAGGACAGCGAGACCCTCGGCGGCTATCTGCTGGACATTCTGGACGAGCTGCCCGAAGACGGGGAGGACCTGGATCTTCAGATGGAGCAGGACGGCTGCCGATTCACCATCCTGGCGGTGAAGGACCGCCACGTGGATCTCGTCAAGCTCGAGATCCTGCCGGAGCATTCCGGGAAAGAAGAGGCATAGGCCATGGCGGAGGATCGCTCCTTTGAACGAGAGGACCTCTGGGAGTCCCTGGCGCGCTGCATCAGCGAGACCGCGCTCCGCACCACGGGCGTCTCTTCGCTCAGCGTCGGACTCGGCGCCGGGCTCGGCAGAAACATCAGCTCCAACGTCATGGGTCGCGATCCCGTCTACAGCGGCATGCACTTTTCCGGCAGCGAAGAGCAGCCTGTCGTGGACCTGTATCTTGTTGTGGAATACGGTCTGCCCATCCCGAGCGTGGCCTGGGACGTGCAGAACAACGTGCGCGACGCCGTCCAGGAACAGCTCGGCGTCAGCATGAAGGCGGTCAACATACACATACAGGGCGTTCGGACACCGCCGCCGGTCGGCCAGGAGGGAAAATGAAGAGAAGAGAAGCCCGCGAGCGTTTCATGCAGATCCTCTTTCAGATGGAAGCGCAGCAGGATTTCAGCAGGGCGGAGCAGGAGCAGTTCCTGAAGCTCTACGTGGAAGACACGAGCCAGAGCGAGTATTTCGAGCGGATGCAGTGCTGCGTGGAAGAACACCTCGGCGAGCTGGACGCGAAGCTCGAGGCGGCCTCGGAGAACTGGAAGATCTCCCGATTCGCCAAGGTGGATCTGGCCATCCTGCGCCTTGCGGCGGCAGAGATCTTCTATCTGGACGACATTCCGGATTCCGTCTCCGTGAACGAAGCCGTAGAGCTCGCCAAGAAATTCGGCGGCGAGGATTCCCCGCGCTTCGTCAACGGGATCCTCGGAAAACTGGTGCGTGGCAAAGCAGATGAAACGTGCGATCCTCGCGATTGATACCAGCAACTATACCACCTCGGTGGCAGTGACGGACCGGGAAGGAGAGATCCTGCTCGATCTGCGCAGACTGCTTTCCGTGAAAGAAGGAAAAAAGGGCCTGAGACAATCAGAGGCCCTTTTTCAGCATGTGCAGGCGCTGCCGGAGCTGCTGGAGGAGGCCTTCCGCGCCGTATCGGCATCCGAGCTCGCGGCGCTCGCCTTCAGCGCGCGGCCCCGCCCGCAGGAAGGCTCCTATATGCCTTGCTTCCTGCCGGGCGGCGCGCAGGCGCGCGCCCTGGCGGCAGCGCTGGAACTGCCCCTCTTCTCCTTCAGCCACCAGGAGGGGCATTTCGCCGCAGCCGCCCGCGGGACCGCGCTCGAAGACGCAAGCGCGCCTTACCTCGCGTATCATCTTTCCGGCGGCACCTGCGAGCTGATCCTGGTCTCGGAAGGAACGCACCGCATCGTCGGCGGCAGCCTGGACATCTCCGCCGGACAGCTCCTGGACCGTCTGGGAGTCGCTCTGGGGCTTCCTTTCCCCTGCGGCGCGTCTTTGGACCGGATGGCTTTGGAGCACGCGGAAAAGGCGGATATGAGCCTTCTCGCGCCCATCCCGCTGAAGGGCGCGTACGCGAACCTCTCCGGCATCGAGACGCAGGCGCTGCGGCGGCTCGCCGAAGGCGCGGAGCCTGCGGCCTTGCTCCCGACGGTCTTTCGGCGGCTCTCGGCCGCGCTGCTCGCCATGGCGAAGGCGGCCGCGGCGCAGAGCGGCTGCGAGAAGGTCCTGTTCGCGGGCGGAGTATCCTCCTCCGAAGCGCTCCGGCGCAGTCTGCCTAAGGCCTTTGCCGCGGCAGGCCTTAGCGCGTGCTTCGGTGAGAAAAGACTCATGACGGACAACGCCGTCGGCACGGCACTGTTGGGAGGCAGACGCGAATGGCAGTGAATCCGGTCAGCGTATCGCAGCTGAACGCGTACATCAGAAGAGTGCTCGGCACGGACCCCCTCCTGGGCGACCTTGCGGTGCGGGGAGAGATCTCCAACCTCAAGTTCCACAGCAGCGGGCACGTGTATTTTTCCCTGAAGGACAGCGGCGCGAAGATCAACTGCTTCCTGCCCGCGGACCGGCTCTCTCTGCTGGAGCAGAGACCGGAGGAGGGCCTTGCGGTCGTGATCTTCGGCTATGTTTCGGTCTATGAAAAGGGCGGCTACTACAGCCTGAACGTGCGGCAGATGCGCGCGGAAGGGCAGGGCGACCTCAGCCGCGCGTTTGAGGCGCTGAAGCAGAAGCTGAAGGCGGAGGGGCTCTTCGACACCGCGCACAAGAAGAAGCTTCCGGCGCATCCGAAGCGGATCGCGGTGCTGACTTCTCCGACCGGCGCGGCGGTGCACGACATCATCCGCACCGTCCGTCTGCGCAGCCCGCTCGTGGACCTGCTCGTCTATCCCTGCCCGGTGCAGGGGCCTGGCGCGGCGGAGGCGCTCGCGCGCGCCGTCGCGGAGGTCAACGCGCGCTTTTCGGACGTGGACCTGATCATCCTCGGCCGTGGCGGCGGCTCCATCGAGGAGCTCTGGGCCTTCAACGAGGAAGTGCTCGCGCGGGCGATCTACGCCTCGCGCCTGCCGGTGATCTCCGCCGTCGGGCATGAGACCGACTTCACGATCTCCGACTTCACGGCGGATCTCCGCGCCGCTACGCCCACGGCGGCGGCGCAGCTCGCCGTGCCGGACGCGGAACAGCTCGCGGAGGAGTGCGAAGACCTGCGCTACCAGCTGCTCGGCTCGCTCCGGCAGCGCCTGCTGCAAAAGGAGCACGCGCTGATGCAGTGCAATCTGCCGGCGCTGCGCGCGCTGCTGCAGAGCCGGGTCCAGCGCGCGCTCGCGGAGACGGACCGCAGCCTGCAGCGCCTGCGGCAGGGCAGGGAGCAGATGATGCTCCGAAAGACGGCGCAGCTGGAGCAGGAGAAGACGCGCCTGGAAGCCTTGGATCCCCTGGACGTGCTCGCCCGCGGCTTCGCCGTCGTGGAGTCGCCGGACGGCCGGATCATCGCTTCCGCAGCCGGTCTCGCGCCGGGGCACGCCTTGACGGTCAGATGGAAAGATGGTAAAATTTTAGGAAAAGTAGAAGAAGTCCTGGAGTCTTAAAATGGCGAAAAAACAAGAAAAACTCAGTTTTGAGGAAGCGCTTGCCGGGCTGCGCAAGTCCGCGGAAGCGATCAAAAGCGAGTCCATCTCTCTGGAGGACGCCATCGCGCAGTACGAGCAGGGCGTCGCATACTACAATCAGTGCAAAGAGACGCTGGAAGAAGCCAGACAGAAGATCGAGATCTTCGAGACGGAGACCGGGATCGCCCGGGCCTTCACGGATGAGGAAGAGGGGATGATTTAGATGTACAACATCGAATACGATCGCCTGAAAGAGCTGGTGGACCAGCATCTCCTTTCATTTTTGCCCGAGATCGACGGCAAGAGCGGCAAGGTGCGGGAAGCCATGGAATACAGCCTGAACTGCGGCGGAAAGCGCCTGCGCCCCGTGCTCCTGCTGTCGGCATGCAAGTTCTGCGGCGGCGAGGAACGCCGCGCGCTGCCGTTTGCCTGCGCCATCGAATACATCCACACCTATTCTCTGATCCACGACGATCTTCCCTGCATGGACGACGACGATCTCCGCCGCGGCCATCCCACCAACCACAAGGTCTACGGGGAAGACCACGCGCTGCTCGCGGGAGATGCCCTGCTGAACAGCGCCTTCGAGGTGATGATCCGCGATCTCTTCCTCTACATGGACGAGCGCCGGACGCTGCTCTGCCACATCCGCGCGCTGAACGAGATCGCAAAGGGCAGCGGCTGCCGCGGCATGATCGCCGGGCAGTGCGCCGACCTGGAGAGCCAGAATAAGCAGTGCTCCAAGGAGATGCTCGAATACATCCACCTCAACAAGACCGGAGCGCTCATCGTTTCCGCGGTCCGCGCCGGCGCTTATCTCGCCTGCTCGGACATCAACACGCTGGACGACCTGAGCAGCTACGCGGAGAGCCTCGGCCTGGCCTTCCAGATCACGGACGACCTGCTGGATCTCTTCGGAAACGAAGAGGACCTGGGCAAGCGTCCCGGCAGAGACGTGGAAAAACAGAAAGCGACGTATCCCGCCCTCTACGGCGTGGACGCGAGCCGGCAGAAGGTCCTGCAGGAGACCGAGAACGCCGTGCGCATCATGGAATCATACGAAGAAAGAGGAAGCTTCTTTGTGCAGCTGGCGCGGGCGCTGGCGGAGCGCATCTCCTAGAAGCGAGATCATATGGCTAAGCGTCTGACCGAGTTCCGCTTCCCGGACGAGCTGAAAACGATGTCTCAGCGGGAACAGGAGCTTCTGGCAGTTGAGATCCGGGATTTTCTCATCCATAAGGTGGCCCTGACCGGTGGCCACCTTGCTTCGAATTTGGGCGTTGTGGAGCTTTCCATCGCGCTGCACAGCATCTTCAACAGCCCGGAGGACAAGATCATCTGGGACGTCGGGCATCAGTGCTACGTGCACAAGATCCTGACCGGCCGCGCCGCGGACTTCGACCGTCTCCGCCAGAAGGGCGGCATCGCGGGCTTCCCGAAGCGCAGCGAGAGCCCGCACGATTTCAGCGACAACGGGCACAGCAGCAATTCGGTCTCGCAGGCGCTCGGCGCCGCCATCGCCAGAGACCTCTCCGGCAAGAACAATGAAGTGGTCGCCGTCATCGGCGACGGCGCGCTGACCGGCGGGCTCGCCTACGAAGCGCTGAACCATGCCGGCAATTACGGCGGCAAGCTCATCGTCGTCCTGAACGACAACGAGATGTCCATCTGCGAGAACGTCGGCGCTGTCGCGCAACATCTGGGCCGCCTGCGCACCTCCGGGGCCTATCTGACCCTGAAGCGCCAGATGAAGCAGTTCCTGAAGAGCATCCCCATGGCCGGATCCGGCCTCTACAGCAGTCTGGAGCGCGTCCGAAACAATATTCGCGGGCTGGTCCTGCACGACGGCTTTTTCGAGCAGATCGGCTTCAAATACTTCGGGCCCATCGACGGGCACGATCTGGAAGAACTTGAGAAGATCTTCAGCGTCGCGCGCATGTGCGAAGGCCCCGTCCTGATCCACGTGGTCACGCAGAAGGGCAAAGGTTACCGCAACGCCGAGCAGAACCCCAGCCGCTTTCATCAGGTGGAGCGCTTCGACCCCGCGAGCGGCAGATCCCTCGCGCCGGCGGCGCGCACCTATTATCAGGTCTTCGGCGAGAAGCTGACGCAGCTCGCGGAGAAGGACGAACGCGTCATCGGCATCAGCGCCGCCATGACCCGTTCCACCGGCATCAGCATCCTGCAGGAACGCTTTCCGGAGCGGGTCTTCGACGTCGGCATCGC
Organism: Bacillota bacterium; assembly: GCA_016282655.1. Lineage (GTDB taxonomy): Bacteria > Bacillota > Clostridia > Peptostreptococcales > Anaerovoracaceae > JAEELK01. The sequence goes on from JAEELK010000032.1 coordinate 12,595, forward strand.
GGAGGAGCACGCCGTCAGCATGGCGGCCGGCATGGCGCTCTGCGGTCTGCGTCCCGTCGTGGCGATCTATTCCACCTTCCTGCAGCGCTCCTACGACCAGATCGTGCACGACATCTGCCTGCAGGATCTTCCGGTCGTCTTTGCGCTGAACAACGCGGGCGTGGTCGGCAGCGACGGCCCGACGCATCACGGCGTCTTCGACATCTCCTATCTTTCGCACGTCCCCAACATGCGTCTGCTGGCGCCGAAAGACGCGCCGGAGCTCGAGCGCATGCTCGCGTACGCGCTCGCGCAGAACGGGCCGACGGCGATCCGCTTCCCGCGCGGCGCCGCGGCGGTCCTCGAAGACTGCGGCGCGGAAACGCCGCTGGACGGCAGCGCAGAACTGATCCGGGAGGGCAGCGGGCTCGCGATCTTCGCGGTCGGACGCATGCTGCGCGTCGCCCTGGATGCGGCGGAGCTCCTGCAGGAGCGCGGCATCTCTGCGCAGGTCTGGAACGCGCGCTTCGTCTCTCCCTTTGACCGGAACGCGCTGCGGCGCGCCGCGGAGCGCTGCGGACATATCATAACGCTGGAAGACAACGTGCTGCGCGGCGGCTACGGAGAAGCGGTGGCCGCGTATCTCTGCAATGAAAAAGACCTCTCCGTGCTCCCGCTCGGCTGGCCGGACGCTTTCCCCGGACAGGCGACCGTAGACGAGCTCTTCGCGGACGCGGGTCTCACGGCGGAGGCCGTGGCGGAACGGGCGGTGAGTTTCCTTGGCTAAAGAACGACTGGACGCCCTCCTGCTGGCGAGAGAGCTCTTCCCGAGCAGAGAAAAGGCGCGTGCCGCCATCATGGCCGGCATCGTCAGCGTGGACGGCAAGCCGGCGGACAAGGCCGGCCTTTTCGTTGCGGAGGACGCGGAGATCCTCGTCAAAGAGAAGCTCTGCCCCTACGTGAGCAGAGGCGGCCTCAAGCTGGAAAAGGCGCTCACGGAATTCGGCTTCTCCGTCGAGGGCGCCGTGGCCATGGACATCGGCGCGTCGACCGGCGGCTTCACGGACTGCATGCTGCAGCACGGCGCCGCCAAGGTCTACGCCCTGGACGTCGGCTACGGACAGCTGGATTACAAGCTGCGCACGGACCCCAGGGTCGTCAGCATGGAGCGGCAGAACATCCGCCTGCTGGACCCGGCGAGCATCCCCGAGCCGCTGGGGCTCATCACCATCGACGTTTCCTTCATCTCTCTGCGCCTGGTCTTTCCGGTCGCGGCCGCGCTGCTGGCGGAGGACGGCCATCTGGTCGCGCTGGTCAAGCCGCAGTTCGAAGCCGGCCGGGAGCAGGTGGGGAAGGGCGGCATCGTGAAGGATCCCGCCGTGCACAGAGAGGTCATCCTGAAGGTCGCGTCCTACGCGGCGGAGCATGGTCTCTTCCCCTGGGGGCTTTCGCATTCCCCCATCAAGGGCGCCAAAGAAGGCAACATCGAATATCTCATCTATCTCCGCAAAGAGGACAAAGGCTTCGCGCTTCCCGTGGAGGAAGTCGTGGCGGAGGCGCACGCGGCGCTGGACCGCTGATCCGGGCATAGCAGAAGAGGAACGAGCGAGGAAGACATGGCCATCACTCCCATGATGCAGCAATATCTGGACATCAAGGAGCAGTATCAGGACTGCATCCTCTTTTTCCGTCTGGGCGATTTCTACGAGATGTTCTGGGATGACGCCATCACCGCCTCCAAAGCCATGGAGGTGACGCTCACCGGCAAGAACTGCGGCCTGGAGGAGCGCGCGCCGATGTGCGGCGTTCCGTATCACGCGGTCGACACCTACGTGGGGCGCCTCATCGACAAAGGCTACAAAGTCGCCATCTGCGAGCAGACGGAGGACCCGGCCCTCTGCAAAGGGCTGGTGCCCCGCGAGGTCGTGCGCATCATCACCCCCGGCACGGTCACGAACGGCAGCCTGCTGCGCGAGGGCGAGAACAATTATCTGGCTTCGATCCTGCTGGAAGCGGAGAAGGCTCATCTGGCCTACTGCGATCTTTCGACCGGCGAGCTCGCCGTCACCACGTTTCCCGGCACGGACGCCGCGAAACAGCTGGAGAACGAGCTCGTGAAGATCCTTCCGAAGGAGATCCTATACCGCGGCTCAGAAAACGCGGCGGAGGAAGCTTTCCTGCGCGAGACCGCGCCGCTGCTCTCCGCCTGCCTGAGCCCGCAGAACGAGCTCCGCTACG
>JAEELK010000033.1 GCA_016282655.1 Bacillota bacterium
AGACGTTCTTGTACTGGATGTCCAGCTTGGGGCCGTAGAAGGCGGCCTCGTCGATGCCGATCGTGTATTCGACCCCGAGGTCGTCCAGGATCTCGCCCATGATCCGCTGGGCTTCCGCCCACTGCTCCGGCGTTCCCTCGTACTTGTTCTTCGGGTTCGCGGGATCCCACTGGGAGAAGCGGAAGGTGCAGCGGTCCAGCATGCCCACGGTGCCCAGGCAGTACTTGGCCAGGGCCAGGCAGTCGCGGAACTCCTCCTCCAGCTGGTCCGGCCGCAGCACCAGATGTCCCTCGGAGATGGTGAACTGGCGCACGCGGATCAGGCCGTGCATCTCGCCGCTGTCCTCCTTGCGGAAGAGCGTGGAGGTCTCGCCCATGCGGACGGGCAGCTCGCGGTAGGAGTGCTGGCGGTTCATATAGCAGTAGTACTGGAACGGGCAGGTCATGGGACGGAGCGCGAAGCATTCCTTCGTTTCGTCGTCCGGATCGCCCAGCACGAACATGCCGTCCAGATAGTGGTCCCAGTGGCCGGAGATGCGGTAGAGCTCGCGCTTGGCGAGATAGGGCGTCTTGGTGCGGACGTAGCCGCGCTTCGCCTCTTCATCTTCCACCCAGCGCTGCAGGGTCTGGATGACCTGCGCGCCCTTGGGCAGCAGCAGCGGCAGGCCCTGGCCGATGACGTCCACAGTGGTGAAATACTCCAGGTCGCGGCCGATCTTATTGTGGTCGCGCTTCAGGGCTTCTTCCTGCGCGGCGAGGTAGACGTCCAGTTCGTCCTTCTTCGGGAAGGCGATGCCGTAGATGCGCTGCAGGGTCTGACGGCTGGAATCGCCGCGCCAGTAGGCGGCGTTGCAGGCGGTGAGCCGGATGGCGTTGCCCTTGATGCGGCCGGTGGAATCGAGGTGCGGCCCGGCGCAGAGGTCCGTGAAATCGCCCTGCTTGTAGAAGGAGATGACCTCTCCCTCCGGCAGGTCGCGGATCAGCTCCACCTTGTAGGGCTCTCCCTTCTCTTCCATGAAGGCGATGGCCTCTTCGCGGGGCAGCTCGAAGCGCTCGATGGGCAGCTTCTCCTTGCAGATCTTGCGCATCTCTTCTTCGAGCTTGCGCAGATCCGCCTCGCTGAAGGGCGCGGGCGCGTCGAAATCGTAGTAGAAGCCGCTCTCGATGCTGGGGCCGATGGCCAGCTTCACCTCCGGGAAGAGGCGCTTCATGGCCTGCGCCAGCACGTGGGAACAGCTGTGCCAGTAGGTGCGGCGGTAGCTCTCGTTTTCAAAGCTATAGAGATTCTCTTCAGACATGTTCTTCCTCCTGTATTTGCAGGTCTATGCCACCTGCCTGCGGCCCGCTTCGAAGGCCGCGAGATTCAATTCTACAAAGGCCGGTTTGACCATGCGGCGGATCAGCGCCTCCCAGTCGATGCCGGAAAGCCCCATGGCCTCCACGAGCGCGCCGAGCAGCACGATGTTCATGGCCTTTTCATTGCCCAGCTCCGCGGCGATCTTCCCCGCCTTGAAGACGGAGACGTCCGCTTTCGCGCTGAGCTCTTCCAGGATGCCCTGCGGGTACTCCGCCGCGCCGAGCAGGATGGGGAGCGAGGGGATCTCGTGTTCGTTGACGACCAGCTTGCCGCCCTGCTTCAGATAGGGGAACCAGCGCAGCGCTTCCATCGTTTCGAAGGCGACGATGATGTCCGCCTCGCCGAGCCCGATGATGGGCGAATAGACTTTCTCGCCGAAGCGGATCTGCGTGCTGACGCTGCCGCCCCGCTGGGACATGCCGTGGATCTCGGACATCTTGACGTCGTAGCCGGCCTCCACCAGTCCTTCGGAAAGGATCTTGCTGGCCAGGATGGTGCCCTGTCCGCCCACGCCGACCAGAAGGATGTTCTTGTTCTCTTTCATGGGTCGCACCTCCTACTCCATCTCGATGGCCCCAAAGGGGCAGACCTGCCTGCAGACGCTGCAGCCGGTGCAGCTGGCGCGGTCGATCTCCGGCTTCTCCTTGACGCGGATGGCCGGGCAGCCGGTCTTGCTGCACATGCGGCAGTTGCGGCATTTTGCGGCATCGATGCGGCACTTCTTCGGCGTCAGATCGAAGTCCCTCTTGTCCGCTTCGCTGAAGCGCTTGAGGGCGCAGGGCCACTTGCAGATGATGACGGACGGCTCTTCCTTTTCGAGCGCGGCGTCGAGGGCCGCTTCGGTCGCCTTGAGATCGCGCGGATCGACTGTGCAGATGTTCTCTTCTTTGAACCCGAGCGCCATGCACAGTGCCGGAATGTTCACCACGGGAGCCGGCGCTCCCATGAGAGTGTAGCCTGTCCCCGGATTGTCCTGATGGCCGGTCATGCCGGTGATCCGGTTGTCTAAAATGACGGTGACGCTCTTACCGCCGTTATACGCAACGTCCATGAGGCTGGTGATGCCGGAATGGAAGAAGGTGGAGTCTCCGATGACGGAGACGACCCTGGTGTCCGCGCCGGCCCTTTCGAAGGCTCTGGCGGCGCCGTGGCCGGCGCTGATGCTCGCGCCCATGCAGATGACCGTGCCCAGCGCGTTCAGCGGGGGCGCGGCGCCCAGCGTGTAGCAGCCGATGTCGCCGGTGACCATGACGTTCTTCTTCTTGCTCAGCACGTAGAAGAAGCCCCTGTGCGGGCAGCCCGCGCACATCGCGGGCGGTCTGCCGACGGCCTTCCGCTCCGTGGCCGCGCCCGCGCTCTCCGTGCCGAAGATCGCCTTGCGCAGCTTGTCCGTGTTCAGCTCGTCGTAGACCGGGACCAGCTCCTTGCCGACGCATTCGATGCCGGCCTGCCGCAGCGCGTTCTCCATATAGGGATCCATCTCCTCCACCACGTAGAGCTTCTTCACCTTGGCGGCGAAGGCGCGGATCTTTTCGATGGGCATGGGCCAGCTCAGGCCGACCTTGAAATACGAGGCGCCGGGCCCGAAGACCTCGCGCGCGTACTGATAGGCGACGCCGGCGCTGACCACGCCGATCTCGCCGCCGTTGATCTCTTCATAGTTCAGTTCCGTCTCCTCGCTGTAGGCGCGCAGGCGGGCGATCCGCTCTTCCAGCTTGCCGCGGAGCGCTCTGGCGTTGGCCGGCGTGGTGACGTATTTCGGGATGTTCTTTTCATAGGGGATGTAAGGCACTTCTTTGCGCTCCCCGAACGTGACCAGGCCCTTGCTGTGGCAGACGCGGGTGGTGACCCGCAGGAGGACCGGCGTGTCGAAGCGTTCCGAGAGCTCGAAGGCCTTTTTGGTGAAGTCCAGGGCTTCCTGGCTGTCCGAGGGCTCCAGCATGAGCAGTCTGGCCGCGACGGCGTAGTTGCGGTTGTCCTGCTCGTTCTGGGAGCTGTGCATGCCGGGATCGTCCGCGGAGACGAGGACCAGCCCGCCGGTGACGCCGGTATAGGCCACGGTGAAGAGCGGATCCGCCGCCACGTTGACGCCCACGTGCTTCATGGCCGAGATGGCGCGGACGCCCGCGATGGAAGCGCCGATGGCGGCTTCCAGCGCTACCTTCTCGTTGGGGGCCCACTCGGAGAAGATCTCCTCGCGGTACAGGCTGCCGATGTTCTCCAGGATCTCGGTGCTGGGCGTGCCCGGATAGGCGGCGGCGAACTTGACGCCGGCCTCATAGGCGCCCCGCGCGATGGCTTCGTTTGCTGTGATCAGATGTTTCAACGGCTCATTCCTCCTCCTGCTCCGAGGGCCGCGCAAGCTGGCTCCGGATGAGTGCTTCTTTTTTTCTGTATTTTTCGGCCTGCGCGGCGTCGCCCGCCGCGTCGCTGAGACGCTGCAGGGCCGCCAGGCTCTCCAGATGGGACGGGTTCAGGCGCAGCACGCGCCGGTAGGCCTCCGCGGCGTCTTCGCCGCGTCCGACGCCCTCATAGGCGGCGCCGAGATAGTAGCTGAGGGGCCACCAGTCCTGATAGGGCGGGCGCAGGAAGGGCTCCAGGGCCTCGATTCCCTGCTGCCAGCGCCCCGCCAGCACGTGATTGCTGCCGGCTTCGATCTCCATGGGCTCCCGCAGCGTTTCCATCCGCTCCAGGATCTCCTCCCGCTCCGGGCCTTCGCCGCCCTTCTCCAGAAAGAGCTTCCACGTGAAATATGCTTTAGTATACAACCCGAGGTTCAAATAGGCAAATCCCAAATGATAGTAGGCCGGCGCGAAGTCCTCCCGGAGGCGCGTCACGTCCTCCAGACACTCCGTCGCCTGCGCTTTGAAGCGGCCCACGTAATCCGCGTCCTCGCTCTCGTCGTAGAGCGCCTGGCAGAGCAGCGCGTAGCCGTAGAGGGCGTCCGGCTGCTCCGGATCGATCTCCAGCGCCGCCCGGAAATAGACGGCCGCCTGCTGCAGCCGCTCGTGCTCCCACTCGCCCCGTCCGGCGGCGAGCAGCGCTTCGCATTCCTTGCCCTCGAAGACGATGCGCAGGAAGCGCCGGTACTGCTCCAGATAGGGAAAGTCCGGATCGCAGCCGAGCACCTGGATCACGTTGTCGCTGAGCGTGATGAGGTCCAGCCCTTCCGCGCGCCCGAAGCCCTTCAGGTCCTCGGACTTGAACGGCATGGGGACGCCCGCGAGAAAGCCGAGCTCGGAGGCCCGGGAAAGGTAGTCCTCCGAGAGCTCCCCGAAGACGAAGGCCTTCAGGCGTTCTTTGAAATAGCAGGATGTGCGGTCTTGCATCTCTGTTCCTCTGTTCCGCGGCACGCGTTTGGACGGCCGGGGCTTCCGCCGCGGCCCGCCCGCGCTACATGCGCTCCGGCACCTCCATGCCCAGCAGCGTCAGGCCGTTGCGGATGGCCTGCTTGGCCGCCGCGGTGAGCGCCAGCTTCGCCTCTTTTTCCGCCTCGTTCTCGACCAGGATGTGCTCGTTGTGGTAGAAGCGGTTGAAGCTCTGGGCCAGGTCCACGACGTGCCTGGCCAGCAGAGAGGGTTCATATTTCTCCGCGGCCTCGACGATGACCGCCGGGAAGCGGTAGAGCAGCCAGCCCAGCTCCACGGCGCTGTCGTCGCGCAGATAGGAGCAGTCCCAGCGCTCCGCGGCGAGCGCGCGCCCCGCGGCGTCTCCCGCGTTCCGCAGCACGCTGCCGGCCCGGGCGTGGGTGTACTGGACGTAGGGGCCGGTCTCGCCGTCGAAGTTCAGGACCTTGTCCCAGGAGAAGACGTAATCCTTCAGGCGGCTGTTCGAAAGCTCGTTGAAGATGACGGCGCCGATGCCCACCTGCCGGCAGGTCACGTCCACGTTGTCCGTGTTGACGCCCTTTTCCAGGATGACCTCGCGGGTCTTCTCCACCGCGCGGTTCAGCACGTCCTCCAGGAAGACCACCCGTCCGTGGCGCGTGGACATGGTGCCTTCTTCCAGCGCCACCATGCCGAAGCCCACGTGGACGCAGTCCTGCGCCCAGCCGTAGCCGAGGAGCTCCAGGATCTTGATCCACTGCTGGAAGTGCAGGTTCTGCTGCGTGCCGACCACGTAGATGCACTTGTCGAAATCGTAGTGCTCCTTGCGGTAGATGGCCGCGGCGATGTCTCTGGTGATGTAGAGCGTGGAGCCGTCGGACTTGGTGATGAGGGCCGGCGGCATCTTGTATTCGGAGAGGTCCACGATCTGCGCGCCCTGGGACTCCTCCAGCAGCCCTTTGGCCGAGAGCTCGTCCAGCACGCGCTGCATCTTGTCCGAGTAGAAGCTCTCGCCGGCGTAGGAGTCGAAGTCGATCCGCAGGATGTCATAGACTCTGCGGAACTCCTTGAGGCTCTCCTCGCGGAACCAGTTCCAGAGGGCGGTCTCCTCCTCCGCGCCGTGCTCCAGCGCCGTGAAGGCGGCCCTCGCCTGGTCTTCCAGCTCCGGATGCTCCTCCGCCTCCTCGTGGAACTTCGTGTAATAGCCGAGCAGGGTCTTGATGGGTTCCCGCTTCACGTCCTCTTCACAGCCCCAGAGGCGGTAGGCCACGATCATCTTGCCGAACTGGGTCCCGTAGTCGCCCAGGTGGTTGATGCGGATGGTCTCGTAGCCCAGGTGATCGTAGATCTTATAGAGCGCGTTGCCGATGAGCGTGGTCCGGATGTGCCCGATGTGGAAGGGCTTGGCGATGTTCGGGGAGGAATACTCCACGATGACCTTTTTGCCCTTTCCCAGCTCGCTGCGTCCGAAGGCCTCGCCCTCGCGCAGCACGGCCGCGAGCACCTCCTGCATGAGGCATTCCTGCGAGAGGAAGAAGTTCACGTAGGCGGCCTTCGCCTCGATCCGCGGGAAAAGAGCGCCGCCGGAAAGCTTTTCCGCCAGCTCCGCCGCGATCAGGTTCGGCGCCTTGCGCATGCTCTTCGCCAGCCGGAAGCAGGGAAACGCGTAGTCTCCCATGTTGCGCTCCGGCGGGGTCTCCATGAGCGCCAGGATCTCCGCCTCGCTGAGGCCTTCCACGTGTTCTGCCAGCAGCGCGGCCGCCGCCTGCCTGAAATCCGTCATCATATTATGTCCTTTCTTTCGCTTCGATGTCTTCTTCTGAGAAAAGGGGGATCCCCTCCTGCCGCAGCAGCGCCGCGAAGCAGCCTTCTCCGGGGATCTTTCCGCCCTGAAAACTGCCGTCGTAGATGCGGTGGATCCCGCAGCTGGGGCTCTGCTCCTTCAGGATGGCCCCTTCGATCGCCTCGCCCCGCTCCCGCGCCAGCGCGAGGGCCCGCGCCGCGCCCTGCAGGAAGGCTTCGGTGACGTCCTCGCCGAGCCGGTTCAGCACGCGGCCGCCCAGCCGCTCACAGGGTTCCCGGGGCGTCAGCAGGCCGCCGAGCTCCTCCGGGCAGAGCGCGATCCAGCGCTTTCCTTCCAGAAAGCGCAGCACCGCTTCGTTCCGGTTGTTTCCGCCGTGGTACTTGCAGTTCTGCCCCACGAGGCAGGCGCTGACGATGTACATTATTTTAGAGTGACGACGGTGACGCCGTCTCCTCCTTCCTGATAGCTTCCCTTGCGCAGGCTCTTCACGTGCTTGTGCTGCCGGCAGAGGCGCTGCAGGCCCTCGCGCAGGATGCCCGCGCCCCGCCCGTGGACGATGCTCACCTCTTTCAGGCCCGCCATGAAGGCGTCGTCCAGGTATTTGTCCACCGTGAGGCTCGCGTCTTCGAGGTTCTCTCCGACCACGTTGATCGACGGCGAGATCTGCGCCGCTTTGTTCAGATAGAGGCGGCCGTGGCTGCCGCCCTTCTCTGCCCGCTTCAGCTCTTTTTCCTTGATGCGGCGGACGTTGTCCGCCTTCGCGTTGATCTTGAGGCTGCCCACCTGCACCTGCAGCTCGCCCCGCTCGTCCGGAAGCGTGAGCACCCTGCCGGGCTGGTCCAGGGAGAGGACCAGGACCGCGGCGCCGACCGTGAGCTCTTCCGGCGCGGAGGCCCGTCCGGCCGGGACTTCCGGCAGCTTCTCCTTGTATTTCTCGCGCTCCGCGCGGATGCTGCGGCGCAGCTGCTCTTCCTTGCGGTCTCTGGCGCTGCGCTCCGGCTCGTCCTCGAGCTCGCGCAGCTCCCTGTGCACCTGCTCCGAGAAGGCCCGCGCCTCTTCGACGACGGCCCTGGCTTCTTCGCGCGCCTCTTCCAGCAGTTTTTCGCGCTTCGCCGCCAGGCTCTCCTGCTGGGCGTCCAGCTTCTGCTTCTCTTTTTCCGCGGCGAGGCGCAGGACGCGCGCCTCCGTCCGCTCCGCCTCCGCGGCCTTGCGGTCCGCCTCGATGCTGCGGATCACGTCCTCGAAGGCCAGCTCGCCTTCGTCCAGATGTCTTGCCGCCTCCCGGATGATGCGCTCCTTGAGGCCGAGCTTGCGCGAGATGGCAAAGGCGTTGGAGCTGCCCGGGATGCCGAGCTGCAGACGGTAGGTCGGCGC
>JAEELK010000034.1 GCA_016282655.1 Bacillota bacterium
AGGCCGATCATCCCGAGATCATGACCTATATGGATGAGATCCTCTACAAGCTCCAGAAAAAGGTCGTGAAGAAGTGGCTGCTGGCCGGCAAGCGCGTTGACGGCAGAGCCATGAACGAGATCCGTCCTCTCGGTGCGGAAGTCGGCGTGCTCCCGGTGGTGCACGGTTCCGGCCTCTTCACCCGCGGACAGACCCAGGTGCTCTCCATCGCCACTCTCGCCACCCTGCGGGACGCCCAGATGCTCGACACCATCTGGGAAGAGGAAGAAAAGCGCTTCATGCACCACTACAACATGCCTTCCTACTCCACGGGCGAGGCGCGTGCCGCCCGCAGCGTCGGCCGCCGCGAATACGGCCACGGCGCCCTTGTTGAGAAGGCTCTCGACTGCGTCATCCCTCCTGTGGAGGACTTCCCGTATTCCATCCGCGTAGTGTCCGAGGTGCTCTCCTCCAACGGCTCCACCCCCCAGGGCTCCATCTTCGGAACCACCCTCGCCCTCATGGACGCGGGCGTTCCCATCAAGGCTCCCGTCGCCGGCATCTCCTGCGGCCTGATCCAGGACGGCGATGACTTCACCACCTTCATCGACATCCAGGGCGTCGAGGACTTCCACGGCGAGATGGACTTCAAGGTGGCCGGAACGAAGCAGGGCATCACCGCCATCCAGATGGACCTCAAGAACGACGGACTCAAGCACGAGATCGTGAAGGAAGCCTTCGCCATCACGAAGGAAGCCCGCTTCCAGATCCTCGACGAGATCATGCTCAAGGCGATCGCCGAGCCGCGTCATGAGCTGGCCAAGACCGCTCCGAAGATGATCCAGATGAAGATCAACCCGGACAAGATCCGTGAAGTCATCGGCTCCGGCGGCAAGGTCATCCAGAAGATCACGGCCGACACCGGCTGCAAGATCGATATCGACGACGACGGCAACATCTACATCGCCTCCCAGGATATCGAGGCCTGCCGCGCAGCGCGCAGCATCATCGAGGACATCGTCTTCGAGCCGGAGACCGGCGCCATCTACAAGGGCAAGGTCGTCCGCATCATCTCCAACCTCGGCGCCTTCATCGAGCTCAAGCCGGGCAAGGACGCTATGTGCCACATCAAGGACCTGGAGTACAAGCGCACCGAGAAGGTCGAGGATGTGCTGAACATCGGGGACGAGACCTACATCAAGTTCCTCGGCGTCGATGAGAAGGGCCGCTGGAATGTTTCCCGCAAGGAAGCAATGAAAGAGCTCGGCCTGGACAAAAAACAGTAATTCCGTATAAACGGCAGACGGCCGCGGCAGCTATTCGCCGCGGCCGTTTCAGTTGAGAGGATGCCGCCGCGCCCGGCGGGACGGAAAAGCGCGGACGGGGCTGTTCCGCGGAATTTCCGCTGGATAATACGGGAAAGAATAGTATAATGGCGACAGAAACGATACCGCCCGGAACGGGATCCGGGAAGGGCGGGAGAGAAGAGGAAAACGCGATGAAGACCAGAGCGGTAAGGATCCACGGCAGAATGGACCTCAGGCTGGAGGAGTTCGAGCTGCCCGAAATGAAAGAGGACGAGATCCTCGCGAGTGTCGTTTCGGACAGCCTCTGCATGTCCAGCTACAAGGCGGCAAAGCAGGGGGCGGCGCACAAGCGCGTGCCGGAGGACGTGGCGGAGAGGCCCACCATCGTCGGCCATGAATTCTGCGGCCGGATCCTGGACGTGGGAAGCAGATGGGCCGGCCGCTTCCGGGCGGGGGAGCGCTTCGTGCTCCAGCCCTCCCACGGCTGCAGGGGGAGCCTCGCTTCCCCGGGCTATTCCTACCCCTATGCCGGCGGGGATGCGACCTACATCCTCATCCCTCCCGAGATTATGGAGATGAACTGTCTGATCCCCTACCGGGGAGACGCCTTCTACACCGGGTCCCTGGCGGAGCCGTACAGCTGCGTCATCGGCACGATGCACGCCATGTACCACACGGCCTACGGCTCCTATGTGCACAGCATGGGGATCCGGGAGGGAGGGCGGATGGTCCTGCTTGCCGGCAACGGGCCCATGGGCCAGGCCGCGGCGGACTATCTGATCCACTGCGACCGGAGGCCCTCCCTGCTGGTGGTGACGAGCCGCAGGCAGGAGCGGCTGGACCGGCTGGCGGAGCTGCTTTCACCGGAAGAGGCCGCCGGACAGGGGGTGGAGCTGCGCTACTTCAATACCGCCGCCTGCGGGGACCCGTACACCGGGCTGATGCAGCTTTCGGGCGGGGCCGGCTACGACGACGTGATCGTCTTCGCCCATGCGGCGGAGCTGGTGGAGCTCGGGGACGCGCTGCTGTGCGACGACGGCTGCCTGAACTTTTTTGCGGGGCCGGACGACCGGCGCTTTTCGGCTAACTTCAACTTTTATAACGCGCATTACGGCAGGACCCACATCGTGGGCACCTCCGGCGGAAACGCCGACGATATGCGGGAGGCCTGCGCCATGATGGAGGCCGGACGGCTGGATCCCGCAATGCTCGTGACCTATGTGGGAGGGCTGAACGCCGCGGCGGAGGCGACGCTTCATCTGCCGGAGCTGAAAAGCGGCAAGAAGCTGATCTATACCGGAGTGGATCTGCCGCTCACGGAGATAGCGGATTTTGAAAGGCTGGGGGAAAAGGATCCGTTTTTCGCGCAGCTCCATGCGCTCTGCGCGGCTCATAAGGGTCTGTGGAACCGGGAGGCGGAAGAATATCTGCTCCGGGAAAAGGGCGGATGAAACCGCGCCTCTGCCGGACGGCCGCAGGAAAACGCCGCGGGCTCATGAGCCTGCGGCGTTTCGTATATCGTGTATGTTCGGGGCGGGCGCCCATCCCTCCAGGGGCAGGCGCTGCATGGCGCCGAATACTTTGGACTTCATGTCCGGATAATCCGCGGCCATGCCGTGAAGAAGCTGCTTGATCTCCCAGCGCTTGCTGGTCCTGTCCTGCGGGCAGGGATTGTCGACCACGGGGAGCTTCAGAGCCTGCGCGACGTTTGCGA
>JAEELK010000035.1 GCA_016282655.1 Bacillota bacterium
ACGAGGCGCCGCCCGCCGTGGTCTCCGTCTTCCTCGGCGACGAGCTGAACGCGGTGCTGGAGGCCATCGAGAGCGACAAGCCCTATCAAGAGGCGACCAAGACCCAGATGAAGCTCGGCGTGGACGTGCTGCCGAACTTCAACAGAGACACCACGGACCGCAACCGCACCTCGCCCTTCGCCTTCACCGGCAACAAGTTTGAGTTCCGCATGCTGGGCTCCGCCAACAGCATCGCCTGCGTCAACATCATGCTGAACACGGCGGTGGCCGAGAGCCTCAAGATCTATGCGGACCACCTGGAGGGCGCGGAGGAGTTCGAAACGACGCTGCACGAGATGATCCAGAAGACCATCAGGGATCACAAGCGCATCATCTTCAACGGCAACGGCTACGACGACAGCTGGATCAAGGAAGCCACCGAGGAGCGCGGCCTGCTCAACTACCGCACCACCGCGGACTGCATGCCGCACCTGCTGGATCAGAAGAACGTGGAGATGCTCACCTCCCACGGCGTCTTCTCCGAGGAGGAGCTTCGTTCCAGACGCGACATCATGCTGGAGAACTACTGCAAGACCGTGGTCATCGAGGCGAACACCATGGTGACCATGGCCCGCACGCAGATCGCGCCCGCCGTGGAGCGCTATGCGGCTTCCGTGGCCGAATGCGCCAGCGCCAAGCGCGTCCTGGACGCCTCTCTGGCCTGCGGCTACGAGACCGATCTGGTCCGGAAGCTCTCCGTGCTGACCGACCGGATCGCGAGCCGCACCGAGACCCTCGGCAGCGCCCTGATGCATCTGCCGGAGGCGGCGGACATGGTGGAGGAATCCGCCATGATCCGGGACGATATCCTGCCGAAGATGAGCGAGCTGCGGATCGTCTGCGACGAGGCGGAAACGCTCACGGCAAAAGAATACTGGCCTTATCCCAGCTATGCGGACCTGCTCTTCGGCGTACAGTAGAGCGGACGCGGAAATCTAAGATATGAGGAAAGAGAAATGGTGATAGATGAGATCGGCAGGATGGCGGCGGAGGCTGCCGTCACAGAGGTGTTCGGCGTCTGGTTCCTGATCGGCGCCGCCTTAGTCTTCTTCATGCAGGCGGGCTTCGCGATGGTGGAGACCGGCTTCACCCGGGCCAAGAACGCCGGAAACATCATCATGAAGAATCTGATGGACTTCTGCATCGGCACGGTGGTCTTCGTGCTGCTGGGCTTTGGGCTCATGATGTCCGAGAACTACGTGTTCGGGCTCTTCGGTCTGCCGGACCTGCAGATCCTGAAGGATTTCGGCGGCTTCCTGGCCGCGGGCAGAGCGCCTTCTTTCGTGTTCAACCTGGTCTTCTGCGCGACGGCGGCGACCATCGTCTCCGGCGCTATGGCAGAGCGGACGCGGCTCTTCTCGTACCTGATCTACTCCGCCGTCATTTCTCTCTTCGTGTATCCCGTGGAGGCCGGTTGGGTCTGGAACGCGCAGGGCTGGCTCGCGCAGCTCGGCTTCCATGATTTCGCCGGTTCCGCGGCCATCCATTCCGCCGGCGGCATCACGGCCCTGATCGGCGCCATGATGGTCGGACCGCGGATCGGGAAATACGGAAAAGGCCAGGATGGCCGCATCCAAAAGGTCAACGCCATCCCCGGCCACTCCCTCACGCTGGGCGCGCTCGGCTGCTTCATCCTCTGGTTCGGATGGTACGGCTTCAACGGCGCGGCGGCCTGGGATTCGCTCTCGCTGGCGGCGATCTTCGTGACCACCACCATCGCGCCGGCGGCGGCCACCTGCACCACCATGGTCTTCACCTGGGTCAAGACCGGCAAGCCGGACGTCTCCATGTGCCTCAACGCCTCGCTGGCGGGGCTGGTCGCCATCACGGCGGGCTGCGACGCGGTCGGCGCGCTCGGGGCAGTCATCATCGGCATCCTCTCCGGCATCCTCGTGGTCGTCGCGGTGGAAGGGATCGACCTGAAGCTGCACGTGGACGATCCCGTGGGCGCGGTCGGGGTGCACCTCGTCAACGGCGTCTGGGGCACGCTCGCCGTGGGTCTGTTTGCGGATCCGGCGGCGCCCGCCGGCCTGCGCGGGCTCCTCTATACCGGAGATCCGGGGCTGCTGGGCGTCCAGGCGCTGGGCATCGCGGCGATCCTGCTCTGGACCGCCGTGACCATGGGCATCACCTTTGCGATCATTAAAAAGACCGCCGGCCTGCGCGTCACCGAGGAAGAGGAGATCAAGGGCCTGGACAGCACGGAGCACGGCCTGCCGAGCGCCTACGCGGACTTCCTGCCCGCGGCGGAGCATCTGGAAGGCTACCCGGAGGCGGTCCCCGTGCCGGGCGACGTTCCCGCGGCGGAAGCGGTGCCGGTGCATCAGGTCACGGCGCTGCGCGCGGACGGCCACAAGTACACCAAGGTCGAGATCATCTGCAAGGAATCCCGTTTCGAGGCGCTGAAGGCGGCGATGACGGAGATCGGGATCACCGGCATGACCGTTTCGCACGTGCTGGGCTGCGGCGTCCAGATGGGCACGCCGGAATACTACCGCGGCGTCCGCCTGGAAGCCAACCTGCTGCCGAAGATCCAGGTGGACATCGTCGTCAGCAAGGTGCCGGTCCGCAGCGTCATCGAGACCGCCAAAAAGGTGCTCTATACCGGCCACATCGGCGACGGCAAGATCTTCGTCTACGACGTGGAGAACGTGGTGAAGGTGCGCACCGGAGAGGAGGGCTACGACGCCCTCCAGGACGTGGAATAGCGAAGGGAAAAGGCAATGTGTTCTATCATGGGTTACTGCGGCAGCGGCGCGGATCCGGCCGCCTTTCAGGAAGGCTTCGTGCGCACCGTCTCGCGCGGTCCGGACGAGAGCCGGATCGTGGACACCGGCAAGGGCCTGCTCGGCTTTCACCGGCTGGCGATCATGGGCCTGACGCCCTCCGGCATGCAGCCGTTCGCGCTGGACGGCGACTACGCGGTCTGCAACGGGGAGCTCTACGGCTTTGAGACGCAGCGGGAAGCGCTGAAAGAGAAAGGCTATCGCTTCGAAAGCGACAGCGACTGCGAGATCCTGCTCCCGCTCTACAAAGAATACGGCGTCGGACTCTTCTCCATGCTGGACGCGGAGTTCGCCTGCATCCTCTACGATGGAACGGCAGGACAATTCATCGCCGCGCGCGACCCCATCGGCATCCGCCCGCTCTATTACGGCTACGACGCGAAGGGAGCGATCCTCTTCGCCAGCGAGCCGAAGAACCTGACGGGCCTGGCGGAGCACATCCTGCCCTTCCCGCCCGGCCACTACTGGAAGGACGGCGTTTTCACCCCCTACTGCGACATCGCGCGCGTGGAAGCGGTCTGCCATGACGATCTGGAGACCGCCTGCGCAAAGATCCGGGAGAAGCTCATCGCCGGCGTGGAAAAGCGTCTGGTCTCTGACTCCAAGCTGGGCTTTCTGCTCTCGGGCGGCCTGGATTCCTCGCTGGTCTGCGCCATCGCGGCACAGCGGAGCGGGCATCCCATCCACACCTATGCCATCGGCATGAGCGAGGACGCCATAGACCTGAAATACGCGCGGCAGGTGGCGGAGCACATCGGCAGCGATCACCACGAGATCTTCATGAGCCCCGAAGAGGTGGTCGCCACCCTGGAAGAGCTCATCCGGCTGCTGGGCACCTTCGACATCACCACCATCCGCGCCAGCATGGGCATGTACCTGGTCTGCAAGGCCATCCACGAGCGGAGCGACATCCGCGTGATCCTCACCGGCGAGATCTCCGACGAGCTCTTCGGCTATAAATACACGGATTTCGCGCCTTCCGCGGAGGCTTTTCAAAAGGAAGCGGAGAAGCGCCTGCGCGAGCTGCACATGTACGATGTGCTGCGGGCGGACCGCTGCATCTCCGTGAACTCGCTGGAAGCGCGCGTGCCCTTCGGCGACCTGGACTTCGTGCGCTACGTGATGGCGCTGGACCCGGCCATGAAGATGAACCGCTACGGCAAGGGCAAGTACCTGCTGCGGCACGCCTTTGAAGGGACGGGCCTTCTGCCGGACGAGATCCTCTGGCGCGAGAAGGCGGCCTTCTCCGACGCGGTGGGCCATTCCATGGTGGACGACCTCAAGGCCTATGCCGAGACCTGCTACACGGACGCGGGATTCGAGGCGGGCTGTCTGAAATACGGCCACGCGCGGCCCTTCACGAAGGAATCTCTCTTATATCGCGATATCTTTGAAAAGTACTATCCGGGGCAGTCGGAGATGATCGCGGACTTCTGGATGCCGAACAAAGCATGGGAGGGCTGCGACGTGAACGATCCCTCCGCGCGGGTCCTCAGCAACTACGGCGCGAGCGGCGAATAAAAAAGACAAAACAAAAGCGGGGAGCAGGCGCTCCCCGCTTTTTGATGTGACGCGTGCTGCGGCGGGGCGGGCCCCGCCGCAAAGCTTTATTCCACGGTGACGGATTTCGCGAGGTTTCTGGGCTTGTCCACGTCCAGGCCTCTCGCGACGGCCAGGTAGTAGCCGAGCAGCTGCAGGGGAACGACCGCGAGCGTGGCGTAGAAGTGCGGGTCTGTCTTCGGCACGTAGACGGTGAACTGCACCGTGTCCTCCGCTTCGTAGTGGCCGTAGCTGGTGATGCCGGCCAGATAGCCGCCCCGGCTGCGCACCTCCACCAGATTGCTGACGGTCTTTTCGTAGAGCTCGTTCTGCGTCATGACGCCGATCACGAGGACGCCGTCCTCGATGAGGCTGATGGTCCCGTGCTTCAGTTCGCCGGCGGCGTAGGCCTCGCTGTGGATGTAGGAGATCTCCTTCATCTTCAGGCTGCCCTCGAGGCAGATGGCGTAGTCCAGGCCGCGGCCGATGAAGAAGACGTCGCGTGCGTTGGAGAACTTGGAAGCGAACCACTGGATGCGCTCCTTGTTCTCGATCAGCTGTTCCACCTTAGAAGGCAGGGACTGCAGCTCGGCGATCATGGCCGCGAGCGCATCGTCGTCCAGCAGGCCCCGGACGTGGGCGAAATGCATGGCCAGAAGGTCCATGGCGATCAGCTGGGCGGAGTAGGCTTTGGTGGTCGCGACGGCGATCTCGGGCCCCGCGAGGGTGTAGAAGACGTGGTCCGCCTCCCTGGCGATGGAGCTGCCGAGCACGTTGATGACGCCCAGCGTCCGGACGCCGAGCTTCTTGGCTTCCCGCAGCGCGGCCAGGCTGTCCGCAGTCTCGCCGGACTGGGAGATGACGATGACAAGGCCGTCCGGCTTCAGGATCGGCTTCCGGTAGCGGAACTCCGAAGCCAGCTCCACGCGGACGGGGATGCGCGTGAGGTCTTCAAAGACGTACTGCGCGGCCATGCCGACGTGCCAGGCGGAGCCGCAGGCCACGATGGTGATCTCGGAAACGTCCCGCACGATCTCGTCCGTCAGCCCGGTGGCGCTCAGATCGATGCGGCCTTCCGCGCTGAGGACCGAGTTCATCGTGTCCTGGATGGCCTTCGGCTGCTCGTGGATCTCCTTCATCATGAAATGCTCATAGCCGCCTTTTTCGGCGCTCTCGGCATCCCATTCGATCTGCGTGGTCTCCTTTTCCACGACGTCGCCGTTCAGGTCGTAGAAGGTGACCTGCTCGGGCGTGAGCCGGGCCATCTCCAGGTTCTCCATGTAGTAGACGCTGCGGGTGTACTGCAGGATCGCCGGGACGTCGGAGGCGACGAAGGTCCCCGCGCTGCTGACGCCGACGATCATGGGAGAGTCCTTGCGGGCCACGTAGATCTCGCCGGGGAAATCGCGGAACATGACCGCCAGCGCGTAGGAGCCCCGGATGCGGACCATGCTCTTGGCCAGGGCGTCTATGGGCCCGACCTTATACTTTTTGTAGTAGTAGTCGACCAGCTTGATGGCGACCTCGGTGTCGGTCTCGCTGTAGAAGTGGTAGTCGTGCCGCTGCAGCTTTTCTTTCAGCTCCGAGAAGTTCTCGATGATGCCGTTGTGCACCCCGATCACGTTCAGGTCTTCGCTGATGTGCGGATGGGCGTTGCGCTCGCTGGGCTCGCCGTGGGTGGCCCAGCGGGTGTGGCCGATCCCGCAGCTGCCGGGGAGGGAAAGGCCGCCGTTGGTCTTTTCCTCCAGGACCTGCAGGCGGCCCTTGGCGCGGACGACCACGGGATCCTGGCTGCCGTCCCGCACGGCGAGGCCGGCGGAGTCGTAGCCGCGGTATTCCAGTTTGGCAAGACCCTGCAGCAGGACCGGGGCCGCCTGCATGCTCTCACTTGTAAACCCGACGATGCCACACATGATATCCTCCCTGCCCGAAAAGGGCATCCTTTACGAAAAAACGTCCATTTCAGGGCGCAATAAGATGCGAAAGCCGAAATGAACGCCATTGCTCAAATACAATGTGATTATAATCCCAGGAACGGCAGATTGTCAACGAACTTCGGCTTGACAAAGCGGCGGGGCTCGGATAAACTAATTCTGTTAGAAGGCAAAGACGTCTTCCACAGGTCCCTGTGGAGGCGTCTTCTTTTTTATTTTATGTTTATGGTATGACGAAGCGGCGTGGCAAGGAGCGGTTCGGATGGAAAAGATCCTGGTGCTGGATTTCGGCGGGCAGTACGATCAGCTGATCGCGCGCAGAGTAAGAGAACAGAACGTCTACGCGGAGATCGTGCCCTGCGGCGGGATCTCGCCGCAGGAGATCCTGCGGGCGGGCTACCGGGGGATCATCTTCACCGGCGGCCCGAACAGCGTCTACGCGGAGGGCGCGCCCCGCTGCGACGCGCAGGTGCTGGCGCTCGGCATCCCGGTCCTTGGCATCTGCTACGGCGCGCAGCTGACGGCCTTCCTCACGGGCGGCAGCGTGGAGCCGGCCGCGGGTGCCGGCGAATACGGAAAGGCGGAGCTCCTCGTCACGGAGGATCCGCTCTTCCGCGGCGTGCCCGCGCGGAGCGGCTGCTGGATGAGCCATACGGACCGGATCCAAACGCTGCCGGAAGGTTTTCGGACCATCGCTTCCACGGAAAAATGCCCCTGCGCCGCCTTCCGTGATGAAGCGGGGCAGCTTTACGGCGTCCAGTTCCATCCGGAGGTCACGCACACGGCGTACGGCAAGCAGATCCTCAGGAACTTCCTGTACGGCATCTGCGCCTGCCGGGGCGATTGGCGCATGGAGACGCAGACGGAGCAGAAGATCGCGGAGTGGCGCGAACGGCTCGCGGGGAAAAAGGTGCTGCTCGCGCTCTCGGGCGGCGTGGACTCCTCCGTGGCTGCCGCCCTGCTGCACCGCGCGGTGGGGAAGGACCTGATCTGCGTCTTCGTGGACCACGGTCTGCTCCGCAAGGACGAAGGCGATCTCGTGGAACAGACCTTTCGCCGGGAGATGGGCATGGAGCTGATCCGCGTGGACGCGGCGGAGCGCTTCCTGAAAAAGCTTGCCGGCGTCACGGAGCCGGAGCGCAAGCGAAAGATCATCGGCGAGGAGTTCATCCGTGTATTTGAAGAAGAGGCGCGGAAGATCGGTCACGTGGACGCGCTGGCCCA
>JAEELK010000036.1 GCA_016282655.1 Bacillota bacterium
GCGCAGTTCCAGTTCCTGCGCCTCGGCTATTTCTGCGTGGACAGCAAGGATTCCGCGCCAGGCCGCCTCGTCTTCAACCGCTCCGTGGCGCTGAAGGACAGCTTCAAAAAGTAGAGACTCCGATCCGCATGGGGCGCTCCGCCGGGAGCGCCCCTTTTCTGTGAAAATAGTGACAGATATTGTGGGAAAAACATTGACAGACGCAAAATATTGTGGTATCATTCCACCTTGAAAAAAGCATGTTCCATCCGATTCGCACGCCCGTCAGGAATCAGGATCGAATCGCATCCATGTGTCGCAGCACGCGAACGGCTGTGTTCAGACCTTGTCCTGCGGACAGGGTCTTTTTTCACGTCCCCAAACAGACAGAAGGAGAGAGAAATCATGAATCTGATCTACGGCATCAAAGACAAGCCCAAGTTCGGACAGATCGTTCTGTTCGCCATCCAACAGCTGCTCGCCATCATGGCGGCCACGATCGCAGTGCCCGCAACGGTCAACGGTGTCCTGCAGAACAACGTGCTTTCCGCCTCCGCCGCGCTCTTCGGCGCCGGCTGCGGCAGCATCTGTTATCTGCTCTTCACCAAGAGCTCCAGCCCCGTCTTCCTCGGCAGTTCCTTTGCGTTCATTCCCTCGATCATTTCCGCTTTTACCGGTGCTGCCGCCATTGGGCTGAGTCTTGAAGCCGGCTATTGGGGCATCATCATCGGCGCCCTCATGGCTGCCCTTGTCTACGTCATCATCGCGATTGTCATCAAGTTCTGCGGCATCAAGTGGATCTATAAGCTGATGCCTCCCGTTATCATCGGGCCGGTCGTTGCGACCATCGGCCTTTCTCTCTCCGGAAACGCTGTCGGCGGCATCGCCTCTTCCAGCGCCGAGGGCGGCAGCGTTTACGTCTGCTTGATCTGCGGCCTCATCACCCTGGCCGTCACGATGCTCGCAACCACCTACGGCAAGAAGGGCATCAAGCTTATCCCCTTCATCATCGGGATCCTGGCCGGCTATATTGCCGCAACGATCTTCTATTTCATCGGCAAAGCAACCGACAATCCCGCCCTGATCGTGATCAATTTCAGCGCTTTTGAAAACTGCGGCTTCTTCCGTCTGCCGGATTTCGCGTTTGTGCTCGGCAAGGGCGGCCTTGCGGAGATCGACGGCACCTATCTTCTGACGCTCTTCGCCGCCTATGTCCCAGTCGGTTTCGTCGTCTTCGCCGAACACCTCGCCGATCATGAGAACCTCAGCACGATTGTAGGCGAGAACCTGCTGGAAAAGCCCGGCCTTACCCGCACGCTGCTGGGCGACGGTATCGGCTCCTTCGTCGGCACGTTTTTCGGCGGCTGCCCGAACACTACGTACGGTGAGTCCATCGCCTGCGTCGCCATTACCCGCAACGCCTCCACCGTCAGCATCTGGGGTGCGGCCATTGCCTGCATCGTCTTCTCCTTTATCAGCCCGCTGGTCGCCTTCCTCAACACCATTCCCGACTGCGTCATGGGCGGCGTCTGCTTCGCGCTTTACGGCTTTATCGCCGTTTCCGGTCTGAAGATGCTGCAGAAGGTCAATCTTAACGAAAACCGCAATCTCTTCGTCGCCTCCATCATCCTGATCGCCGGCGTCGGCAACATGTCCGTCTCGTTCGGCAACGTTTCGATCCGTACCACCGCCTGCGCTCTGATCCTCGGCATTCTGGCCAACGTCATGCTCTCCGGCAAGAAAGAGGGCGAGAACGATGAGGCCCCGCTCCAGAAGTAAGCTTCTTTCATAAACAAAAACCTCTGCCTTCAGCCGGGTGTTCATAAGACAGTTTTAATCGAAAACTGATTTGGGCATCTGGCTGACAGGGCTGGCAACAAACGAGGAAGATGATTTGCATTTCGGTGTGCAAATCATCTTCCTCGTTTTCTTGATGAGATAGTTTTTGCCAAATTGATATAGAAACCCAAGTCTATGTTTAAGCATTTCTCTTTGTGCTGCGCGGGCCCGGCCATGGGCTGGGCGTCGGCCCCTACAGGATGGAGTAGGCTTTTTTCACAGCCCTTCTGGTCTTATTTCTTCGCTCTCTGCAGCAGCCTGCTTCTCTCCTGCTCAGCCTCCTGGACGACTGTCTCCTCGGTGAAACCCCACTCCTCGTGCATATTCTCGAGGATCCGGTCGTACGCGGCCGCCGCCTCTGCATAGCGCCCCTGAATTTCGCGGATCGCCGCGATCCCCTGCAGGGCGTCGATGAAGCGCGGCTTTTTGTCGGCGGCGTAGGACGCCTCGTAGAGCTCGACCGCGCGCTCGTAGTTGCATTTTCCTGCGTAATACTGCGCGGCCTCAAAGAGGATGCCGCTCTCCGGGGCAAAGTCCCGTAGCGCCTGCTCGATGATCGCGTCTGCCCGCCGCTCGTCATATTCCCCCAGCGCGATGTGCGCCTCGTAGGCCCGCGCCAGCATCGGCTTGTGCGCCGGGAGCTTCCGCAGCTCCTCCAGATACGCCTTGGCCTCCTCCGTGCGCCGGTCGGCGATCAGATGATCGATCAGGTAGTAATAGGGCAGCGGGCTTTTCGGCTCGCCTGGATCGAGCGCGACGACCTCCTTGTAAAAGTCGATCGTCCGGGCGTGATTGGCGATGTTCCAGTCCCAGATGACGGCGCCCTCCGCCCGGTCGAGCAGCCACTGGCAGTCCTTTTTCTCCGGCGCGAGCTGGATCGATTCGCGGGCATAGGCGCTCACGCGGCGCGCGTCTGCCTCCATGCGGTGGTGGTAGAGGTGCCCGAGCAGGCTGAGGATGCGTCCCCGCTCCCCGCCCTCGGCCAGGCGCTCCTTCAGAAATCCCTCATAGTCGCGGAACACGTCCGCGGGCAGCTCCGCCTCGCAATCCATACGGTTTTCGATGCGCCGCAGCTTCTGCTCTTTGGTCAGGTCGAACAGCTCGTCGATGCTCACGCCGAATTGCTCCGCGATCAGCGGCAGCAGCGTGATATCCGGCATCGCGCTCGCGGTCTCCCATTTGGACACGGCCTGGGCGCTCAGTCCCAGCCGTTCCGCCAGCTGCTCCTGCGTCAGCCCCGCGCGGGCGCGCAGCTGTTTGATTTTTGCTCCAAGTTCCAAGTTCTTTCCCTCCTTTGCTTTCTGTCTCCCGACGCTTTGTATTGTATCTGCCGCGCCACAGGAAAGCAACAACGTGTCCTTCGACCCGTCCCAACCGCCGGTTGGGCAAAAAAAAAGCAGGCACCCGACTGTTGTTGGTCCCAAAATAATGCCTGCTGCATTTCTAAAGCAAGATTCGCC
>JAEELK010000037.1 GCA_016282655.1 Bacillota bacterium
CAACCGCGAGCTGCTCACCTACTTCTCCCTGCTGGGCGGCGGCGTTCTGCTGGTCTTCCTGGACCTGCGCCTCAGCGGCTGCTATCAGAGCAGCAGCCACGCGCTGCGCGAGGCCCTCTTCGAGACCGTCGCCTGGTCCTCCACCGCCGGTCACGTCAGCGCGGATTATACCGCCTGGCCCCTCTTCAGCCAGTGCCTGCTGCTCTTCCTGTCCTGCGCGGGCGCCTGCTCCACCTCCACCGGCGGCGGCATGAAGATCGTCCGCTTCCAGACCATGCTGAGCATCCTGAAGGTCTCCGTGCAGCGCCGCCTCCATCCCCGCGCCTACGTGGCCGTACGGGTGGGCGACCGCGCCCTGCCGGAGGAGACCGTGAACAGCGTCATCAGCTTCCTGCTGCTCTACGTCATGGTCTTCGTCTGCAGCGTGCTCGTCCTCTCGCTGGACGATCTGGACTTCGCCACGAGCTTCGGCGCGGTCTTCGCCACGCTGAACAACGTCGGCGTCGGCGTCGGGATGGTCGGCCCCGGCGGCTCCTTCGCGGTCTTCTCCGCTCCCTGCAAGCTCTATCTCTGCTTCCTCATGCTCCTCGGCAGGCTGGAGCTCTACACCGTGCTGCTCCTCTTCACCCCCGCCTTTTGGAAGAGCGGGCGCTGATCCGCTCCCCGAACGGATCCTTCACAGCAAAAAAACGGCCCCGGCGCTGCGCCGGAGCCGTTTTTTCTTTTCCTCAGATCGTGGAGATGCCGAAGTTCACTTCCTCCAGGACGTCCAGCAGCAGGCGCACGGTGTCGAGCGAGGTCAGCATGGTGACGCCGTTCTGCGCCGCGCAGCGGCGGATCGCCACCCCGTCGCCGTAGTGCACGCCGGAGAGGATCGCCCTGGTGTTGATGACGTAGCTCACGTAGCCCGCCCGCAGCGATTCCAGCACCTCCTCGCTGCCCTCGCTGGGCTTGTGCCGGATGCGCGTGCGGATGCCGTGCTTCCGCAGCACCTCTCCCGTGAGCGAGGTCGCCTCGATGTTGAAGCCCATGTCATAAAAGCGCCTGATCAGCGGCACGGTCTCCTCTTTGTCCTCGTCCGCCACGCTCACGAGCACCGTCCCGTAGCTGCGCAGCGTCAGGCCGGAGGCGATCATGGCCTTATAGGCTGCACGGTGCAGCTTCCTGTCGTAGCCGATCGCTTCTCCGGTGGATTTCATCTCCGGCGAGAGATAGGCGTCCATGCCGCCCAGCTTGGAGAAGGAGAAGGCCGGCACTTTCACGTAATACCGCTCCTGCTCGGGCGGATAGCGCTGCAGGATGCCCTGCTCGCGCAGCGTCACGCCCAGCATGGCCAGCGTGCCGATGTCGGCCAGGCTGTAGCCGGTCGCCTTGGAGAGGAAGGGCACGGTCCGGGAGGAGCGCGGGTTCACTTCGATCACGTAGACCTTCTCCTGCCGGTCCACGATGAACTGGATGTTGAAAAGACCGCGGATCCCGATGCCCAGGCCCAGCCGCTCCGTGTAGTCCAGGAGCGTCTCCCGCACCTTCTCCGAGAGGCTGCAGGGCGGATAGACGCTGATGGAGTCGCCGGAATGCACGCCCGTCCGCTCCACCAGCTCCATGATGCCCGGCACGAACACGCTCTGCCCGTCGCAGACCGCGTCCACCTCCACCTCCTTGCCCCGGATGTACTTGTCCACCAGCACGGGCTTCTCCGCGTCGATCGCCACCGCGCTCTTCAGGTAGCTCCACATGGACTCCTCCTTGGCGACGATCTGCATGGCGCGTCCGCCGAGCACGAAGCTGGGGCGGACCAGCACCGGATAGCCGATGCGGCGGGCGGCCGCCACGCCGGCCTCGATGCTCGTAACAGCCTCTCCCGGCGGCTGCGGGATCTGCAGCGAGAGCAGCAGATGCTCAAAGGCGTCGCGGTTCTCCGCCCGTTCGATCGCATCGCAGTCCGTGCCGATGATCCGCACGCCGCGGCCGCGCAGGGGCTCCGCCAGGTTGATGGCCGTCTGCCCGCCCAGGGTGGTGATGACGCCCTCCGGCTCTTCCAGACGGATGATGTTCATCACGTCCTCCACGCAGAGCGGCTCGAAATAGAGCTTGTCCGCGCAGCTGTAATCCGTGGAGACGGTCTCCGGGTTGTTGTTGATGATGATTGCCTCATAGCCCGCCTTTTTGATGGTCTGCACCGCGTGGACGGTCGAGTAATCGAACTCGATCCCCTGCCCGATCCGGATGGGGCCGGAGCCGAGCACGATGATCTTGCGGCGCGCGGAGACGCGGGATTCGTTCTCCTCCTCGTAGGTGGAATAGAAGTAAGGCACGTAGCTCTCGAATTCGGAGGCGCAGGTGTCGATCATCTTGTAGACCGGCCGGATCCCGGCCGCTTCCCGCAGCTCGAAGACCGCCGCTTCGTCCCGCTGCCAGAGCCGGCCGATCTCCCGATCGGAAAAGCCCATGCGCTTCGCCGCGCGCAGCATGGCGGTATCGTCCGGCGCGTCCCGCAGCGCGCGCTCCATCTCCACGATGTTCCGGATCTTGCGCAGGAAGAAGAGGTCGATCTCCGTCGCCGCCGCGACGCGTTCCGCGGCGCAGCCGAGCCGGAAGAGCTCCGCCAGCGCGAAGATCCGGTCATCCGTGCCGGTCCTGACGTAATCCAGAAGCTCTTCTTCGTCCCAGGCGTCGAATTTGGGCAGATGCAGATGATACGCGCCGCTCTCCAGCGAGCGGACCCCCTTCAGCAGGCTCTCCTCAAACGTGCGGCCGACGCTCATGACCTCGCCGGTGGCCTTCATCTGCGTGGAGAGGCGGTTGTTCGCGTCCGCGAACTTATCGAAGGGGAAGCGCGGCAGCTTGGTGACCACGTAGTCCAGCGCCGGCTCGAAGGCCGCCGGCGTGTTGGCGATGCGGATCTCGTCCAGCGTCATGCCGATGCCGATCTTGGCGGAGACGCGCGCGATGGGATAGCCGCTGGCCTTGGACGCCAGCGCGGAGGAGCGGGAGACCCGCGGGTTGACCTCGATCAGATAGTACTGCAGGGAATTCGGGTCCAGCGCGAACTGCACGTTGCAGCCGCCGCAGATCCCGAGGGCGCGGATGATCTTCAGCGCGCTGTCCCGCAGCATGTGATACTCTTTGTTCGTCAGGGTCTGCGAAGGGCAGACCACGATGGAATCGCCGGTGTGGATGCCCACCGGATCCAGGTTCTCCATGTTGCAGATGGTGATCGCGGTGTCGTTCTGGTCGCGGATCACCTCGTATTCGATCTCCTTGAATCCCCGCACGCTCTTCTCGATCAGGACCTGCCGCACAGGGGAGAGCTCGAGCGCGTGCCCGAGCAGGGCCAGGAGCGCCTTCCGGTCCTCCGCGAAGCCGCCGCCCGTTCCGCCCAGCGTGAAGGCGGGGCGCAGCACCAGCGGATAGCCGATCCGCTCCGCGACCGCGAGGCCTTCCTCCATCGATCCGGCGACGTCCGAGGGCAGGATCGGCTCGCCGAGCTCCCGGCAGAGGCGTTTGAAGGCGTCTCTGTCCTCTGCCATCTCGATGGAACGGCTGTCCGTGCCGAGCAGCTCCACGCCGCACTCGGCCAAAACGCCCTTCTTCTCCAGCTGCATGGCGAGATTCAGGCCCGTCTGCCCGCCGATGCCGGGCAGGATCGCGTCCGGCCGTTCGTAGCGGATGATCTTCGCCAGATATTCCAGGGTCAGCGGTTCCATATAGACCTTGTCCGCGACCGCGTGGTCCGTCATGATGGTGGCGGGGTTGGAGTTGCAGAGGATGACCTCATAGCCTTCCTCCTTCAGCGCCAGGCAGGCCTGCGTCCCGGCGTAGTCGAATTCCGCGGCCTGGCCGATCACGATGGGGCCGGAACCGATGACCAGCACTTTACGGATGTCTTTTCGTTTGGGCATGGCCGACTCCTCTCTCCATGGCCCGCAGGAAGCGGTCGAACAGATATGTGCTGTCCTGCGGTCCCGGCGCGCTCTCCGGATGATACTGTACGCTGAACGCTCTGTCCGCCTCGCAGGAGATGCCCTCCACGGTGCCGTCCAGCAGATTGAGATGCGTGACCACGAGCGCTGTATCCGCGATGCTCTCCGCGGCCACGGCATAGGAATGATTCTGCGAAGTGATCTCGATCCTCCCGCTGCAGAGCTCCCGGACCGGGTGGTTCCCGCCGCGGTGGCCGAATTTCAGCTTATAGATCTCCGCGCCGTATGCCAGGGCGATGATCTGATGGCCGAGGCAGATGCCGAAGACCGGAAAGCGCCCGAGCAGGGCGCGTACGGTCCGGACCGTCTCCGGCACGTCGCGCGGATCGCCCGGGCCGTTGGAGAGAAAGACGCCGTCCGGCCGCAGCGCCTCGATGGCCTCTGCCGGCGTGTCCCAGGGCACCACGCTCACGCGGCAGCCGCGACGCGTCAGCGAGCGCACGATGTTCCGCTTCATGCCGCAGTCGATCGCGACCACGTGGAAACGTTCTTCCTCCGCCCGCGCCTCCCAGGGCGCTCCGCAGCTGACCCGGGAGACCGCGTCGCGCGGGAGCTCCGCGCTGCGCAGCCGCTCCAGCCCCTCCGCCAGCGGTGTCGCGGCGTCCGTGATCAAGGCCTTCCGACTGCCGTAATCGCGGATGGAACGATCGAGCTTTCTGCTGTCCACACCGGAAACGCCGACGATCCCGAAGCGCTCCATCACGCTGCCCAGCGTCTCTTCGCTGCGAAAGTTCGAGGGCTCGTCGTTGTATTCCCGCACGATCAGCGCCCCGATGCTCGGCCGCTCCGTCTCGTAGTCCTCCGCCGCCATGCCGTAGTTGCCGATCAGCGGATAGGTCATCACCACCGCCTGGTCCGTGTAGGAGGGATCCGAGAGGATCTCCTGGTAGCCGACCATGGAGGTGTTGAACACGATCTCCAGGATCCGCTCTCCCGCCGCGCCGAATCCCTGGCCGAGGAACTCCTGTCCGTCCTCCAATATGATCTTTCTGCCGGGTCCTCCCGTCATGGCCGCATTCCTTCTTTCGTCCGCGCGGACAGCCTCTGTTCAAAGCGGTCCTTTCTCGTGTCTGCCGGTATCCGGGTGGGATAGCGGCCGTCAAAACAGGCGCTGCAGTATCCTTCTCCGCCGGACAGCGCGCCCAGGCTCTCCAGCGGCAGGAATCCGAGAGAATCGACGCCGATCCGCTCCGCGATCTCCGGCACGGAATGGCGGCAGGCGATCAGATCCTCCTGCGAGTCGATGTCCGTGCCGTAAAAGCACGGGAAGAGAAAGGGCGGCGCGGAGACCCGCATGTGGATCTCCTTCGCGCCGGCTTCCCGCAGCAGCGAGACGATGCGCCGGCTCGTCGTTCCGCGGACGATCGAATCGTCGATCAGCACGACGCGCTTCCCCCGCACCACGTCCTCCACGGCGGCAAGCTTGATCTTCACCTGGTCCATCCTGTCCCCGGGCGCGATGAAGGTCCTGCCGACGTATTTGTTCTTGATGAAGCCGATCCCGTAGGGGATCCCGGAGGCTCTGCTGAAGCCGAG
>JAEELK010000038.1 GCA_016282655.1 Bacillota bacterium
AGGCCGGTCTGCGCGATGAGCTCGGCGATGCCCTGCACGCCCTGCTGCAGCACGCCGTCCGCCAGCGTGAAGGCCTGCAGGAGCGGCATGTTCTTGTCCGAGATCTCCAGCAGCTTGTCGTTGGGGACCACCACCAGAGAATCCACGTATTTCTTCAGATATTCGATGCCCTTCTCGGCCTGTCTGCCGCGGGTGTAGCCTTCAAAGGTAAAGGGTTTGGTGACGACGCCCACGGTCAGGATGCCGCGGTCCTTCGCCGCCTTGGCGATGACGGGCGCCGCGCCCGTGCCGGTGCCGCCGCCCATGCCCGCGGTGATGAAGACCATGTCCGTGCCGTCCTGATCCAGATACTTGCAGATCTCTTCCAGGGTCTCCTCGGCGGACTTCTGCCCGACCTCGGGGTTTCCGCCCGCGCCGAGGCCGCGGGAGGTCTTTTCGCCGATCTGCACCTTGATGGGCGCCTTGCAGTTGGCCAGGGCCTGCTTGTCCGTATTGACGCCGATGAAGACGACGTCCTGCATGCCGACGTCGATCATGCGGTTCACCGCGTTGCAGCCGCCGCCGCCGACGCCGATGACTTTGATCTGAGCTTCGTTTCGATCGTTGATTTCGTATTGGATCATGCCTGTTCCCCTTTCGCGTTCTGCGCTATCTCGTGAGCCCGGAAGGCGGGCTTTATTTCATGGTTGCACAAATTATAGCATATGCACGGAAAACAATCCACTATTTATTGTTGTTTGTCATGGTTTTTCCTCGCCCGCCATCTGGCGATGAAAATGTGCCGGATCTCGGAGAGATTCTGAAAGAGTCTGCCGCCGAACACGAGGATGACCGCGTAATAGAGGGGCACGCCCAGGCGGTCTCCGAGATAGACCAGCAGGGCGGCGAAGAGCGCGTTGACCAGAAAGCCGCTGAGGAAGATCAGCGTGGAATATTTCTCCTCCATATACGCCTTTGCCGCGCCCAGCACCGAATCCATGGCCGCGAGCAGCGCCATGGTGATGTAGAACGAATAGGCCGTCGGATAGCTGATGTGCAGCACCAGACCGAGGATCAGGCCCAGGATGAGGCCCAGGATCATGATGACGAAGATCAAAGCTCTGTCCCTTCTTTCACTACAGTAAGATGCGGGCAATAGCGGCTGCCGCGGTAGGCCGGGATGACGATCTCATTCTCGACGCTCAGGCGGAACTGCAGGCCGTAGACCTCGGTGAGGAGCGTGCCGTAGCCCGTGGGGCCGAGCATCGTCTCCGCCATGCGGGCGCTGTCGCCGATGGCCAGGATCACGAAGGGCGTGGCATAGACCACCCCGTTGATGCGCACGGTGTAGCCGGAGCAGCTGATGGCGCTGCTGCCGACCAGGCGCTGCCCGTTGATGGAGATGGCCTCCGCGCCGGCGGTCTTCAGGTCGTTCACGATGGTGAGCAGGTCCTGGTCGTGCACCAGAAGGTCGTTCACGTCCCAGGTGGTCGCCTCCCCCGTGCTGTCGTCGATGACGATCTTCACGCCGGGGCCGCGGAGATCCGTCTGCCCGGCGAGCTCGCTCGCGTAGGCGATCTGCGACTGCAGATCCGCCACGTAGGCGTCGTAGCTCTCGCCGCTCTCCGCGAGCGTCGCCTCCAGCTCGTCCAGCTTCGCCCGCGCGGCTTCCACCTGCAGCTTCAGCGCCTCCGTCTCGCGCCGCTCCGTCTCCAGGTTGGTGTTGTAATAGTCCAGCGTCTTGGCGGAAACGTAGAGCTTCTGGCCGCCGGAGACGCCCATCTGGCTCTGCAGCAGCAGGCCGAAGAGCAGCGCGAAGACGAAGATCAGGAACGCGCGTCCTCTCTTGCCTTTCATGCCACCACCGCCCTAGCTGTTCTCCTCTGTTTCCAGAGGCGTGGCGTAGCGGAAGGTGATGACGCCGCTGTAGCGGTTGATCCGCACCTCCTCCTGCTTCGCGATGCTGACCTGCAGGGAATAGGTCGTGCGCATGGTGTCGACGACGCCGTAGCGGATGCTGATGGCGGATTCCATCACGTCCGGATCGCCGATGACCGCGATGGTGTACGGCGGCGCCGTGGGCTTGCCGTTGATGTTCACGTTGCTGCCCGCCAGGGTGATCTCCGTGGAGGCGATCAGGCGCTGGCCGTTGATGGAGATGGCCTCCGCCCCCGCCTCTTTCAGCTTGTTGACCAGGTTGAGGAGCAGATCGTAGCGGACCATGATGACGCTGTAGCCGTCTCCGGGGCTGTCTTCCGTTGCGACGGGGTCATCTACCGTGATGAGCAGGCCCGGGCCCTGGACGTCCAGCATGCCCGCGTAGAGCTTATACTTTTCCAGATCCGCAGAGAGGGACTGCAGGAAGCTGTCGTCGCTGATCCGGTCCGCCTCCAGCGCGGCCATCTTTTCCTCCAGCTGACGGAGCTCCTGATAGATGACTTCTTTTTCCGCCTTGGCCGCCTTCAGTTCGCTTTCCAGGCCCTCCACGCTGGCATAGGGGACCAGCCCTCCCTGGCTGCCGCCGCCGGCGGCGCCGATGAGCGCGGCCAGCGCGAAGCCCATGAAGAGCGCGAGGAAACCGATGAGCAGGAACGCCGCC
>JAEELK010000001.1 GCA_016282655.1 Bacillota bacterium
AGTCGTAGGAGCCCATGACGGTGGCGACGCGCGCCCAGACCTCAGGCTCGTTCTCCTTCACCCAGAGCAGGCGGGGCAGGATGTGCTGCTGGTTGGTCTTTCCGCCGGTCCGGGCGTAGAGCTCCTTCTGATCGATCAGGGCCGTCAGCTTCTCGATCTGTCTGGTGCAGCGGGAATCGTTCTGCTGGATGGTGTTGCGCAGGACGTTGCCCTCTTTGTCCAGCAGGACGATGGCGGGGACCATGCCGCTGCAGCCGATGCAGGCGAGCTGCGACAGAGCCTCCGGCGCCTGCGCGCGGATCTCCCGCACGCCGTCGATGACGTTCTGCCACCACTCGTCCGCCTTCTCCTCCGCCCAGTTGCGGTGCAGGGAGAGCAGGTCGTGCGACTGGTTGGATTCGCAGACGATGCGGCCCTCCGAGGAGATGAGGATGATCTTCACCGAGGTGGTGCCGATGTCGATGCCGAGTGCGTATCGTTCCATGGCTGTTCTGTTACTCCGCTATTTTCAGATCGTCCAGCGAGTCCGCGAGGAAACTCGCGTAGGGCGCCATTTTTTCTCTCGTGTATCCGTATTCCGGCACGCCGAATCCGACGGCGCCGGCGTTCCGCGCCATGAGCATGTCCACGTAGGAATCGCCCACCATGAGGATGCGGCGCATGTCCGCGATGCCGAAGCGCGCGGCGATGCGGTCCAGGGTCTCGCGGTCCGGCTTGTTGCGGACCACGTCTTCGGGCGTGAAGAGGAAGGCCAGCCCGGCGGGGTCGAAGTAGCGCCCCACCGAGGCGAGGGCGCGTCCGCGGTCGTCCGAGGTGGCGATGCCGAAGGGGATGCCTGCCGCGGCCAGGCGCTCGAAGACGGCGGGAAATCCCTTGCGGGGGCGGATGCAGCGGTCCAGATCCAGGCGCGCGTCCGCCTCTTCAAAGACGCGTTCCGCGGTCTCCCGGCAGCGGGGCCAGCGCCAGCCGCAGCGCGAGAGGAGCACCGTGGCGCAGAGGAGGATCTCCTCCGAGGGCGGCGCCACCGCGAGGGCGCCCATGGGGTCGCAGTCCGTGCAGCAGATGCGGCCTTCCGCGTCCGTGTGCGCCGTGACCCCCACCAGGGAGAGCCAGGCGAGCGCGGTCTCCGGCCCCGTCTCCTCCGCCAGGCGGCGGGCACGGGACTCCGCGAGACCGTTCCAGAAGGCCTTGCTCTCGAAGAGGCAGCCGTCTTTGTCGAAGACCACCAGGTCGATCTCCGCCGTCTGTCCGCAGAGGGAGAGCCTGCTCATGCGCGCTCCTTACAGGGTCTGCCGGAAGTCCTTCACGACGGCCATGAACTCCTTGACGCGATCCACGTCCACGAGGTTCTCGAAGACGCCGTCGTATTTGAAGGTGGTGGCGCAGACCGCGCCGTCCGCCACGGAAAGCTGACGGACGATGTTGTTTTTATTGCAGCCGGTGTTGCAGAGGATGGGCGTCCGCTTGACGGACTCCTTGACCTTCTTCAGGGCCTGGGTGTCCGTCTCCGCGCCGGCGGTGAGGCCGGACACGCAGATGGCATCCGGGCGGTTGTTGAACTCCGTGGACTTGGCGATCTCGCAGATGTCTCTCTCCGCCAGGTACTTGGCGGCTTCCGGCACGATGTTGAAGAGCAGCTTCAGATCGTCCATGTGCAGCGCCTGCTTGTGGCGCACGGTCTCGCCGACGTTGGTGTTCCAGAGGCCGAAGTCGCTGGCATAGACGCCGCTCATGATCTCGCGGATGAACCTAGCGTCCACGGCCGCGGCCAGATCGATGGAGGCGATGGGATCCCAGAGGCAGTTGACGCCGTAGGGGATGGAGATCTCGTGCATCAGCTCGCCGATGACGCGCGCCATGGCGGCCACGGTCTCGGGTCTGACCTTGGTGAGATAAGGCAGGGAAAACTCGTTGGAGAACATGATGCCGTCCACGCCGCCTTCCTGCAGCGCTTCCAGGTCGTGCTTGCCCTTTTCCACGACGTCTTTCATGCCTTTTTTATAGTCATAATAGGGATCGCCGGGCATGGCCTGCAGATGGCACATGGCGATGATGGGCTTTTCCACATGGAACAGATCCTGTAACCAGCTCATGTCATTCTCCTTTTTCAGCGGCCCGGAGGCCTCGGTAATACTTTTGTAATATTATATCCGAATACTCCCGCAAAAGCAATCTGTAGCGAACAGCGGCGTCAGATTTCATTTTTTCCATAGAAAAAAAGACCCCCGCGCGGGGGACCTTTCTCTCGTTTCGCTATCTCCAGTTGGCCGGGAGCAGCGCGTTTTCCAGTTTGACGGGCGGAAGCAGCAGCCCTTCCCATTCCAGGCTGACGCGCCGGATGATCTGCGGCTGCAGCGGCTCGTTGATCTCGATCCCCTCCAGGCCCGGCACCTGCACGGGCTTGGTCGGGAGCGCCGCGATGCGCAGGATCTCTTCCAGTCCGCTGCGGATCCGCCCGAAGACCGGGTAGACGCCCAGATGCTCCGGGCAGGGTTTCAGGGGAAAGAAAAACTCTCCGCCGGCCAGCCCCGCCGCGTAGCCGCCCATGCAGACGCAGCCCAGATCGGAGGGCAGCGGCGCGATCTCCGGATGCAGTTCGGATTCTCTGGGGATCAGGTATCTGCACGCCGGCCGTCCGAAGGCGCGGTAGCTCACGTCCACCCATTTGCCGGGGACGATGCGCTGGATGGCATAGCCGTCGAAGCAGCCCTGCGCCGCCAGATGCGCAAAGCTCGCGACCGTGTTCGGCGCCGCGTCCGGCAGGAGCTCCATGACGATCTCGGCGCCGTTTTCCATCTCCATCACCGCGAAGGGATGTCCGCCCATTCGGATCAGAACTCCTTTCTGAGGCGCGGGTCCATGAGGTCGCGCAGACCGTCTCCGATGAAGTTCGCGCCGACGGCCATGGTGAAGATGGCCAGGCCCGG
>JAEELK010000039.1 GCA_016282655.1 Bacillota bacterium
GATGTCGTTGATCAGGGTGAGCAGATGATTGCTGGCCAGCGAGATCTTCCGCAGGTTCTCTCCAACCGCCGCCGCGTCTCCGAGGTTCTTTTCCGCGATCGTCGTCAGGCCGATGATCGCGTTCATCGGCGTGCGGATGTCGTGGGACATCGTGGAGAGGAAGTCAGTCTTCGCTTTGTTGGCCGCCGCTGCCTCTTTGGCCGCCGCCTGGAGCTTCTTGTTGAAATAGAGCATGACGGCCAGGTCGAAGAGGAAGAGGATCAGGAGCCCCGCGGAGACGAAGCCGATCAGGAGCCAGTTTTGGGTGTTCGCGTTCAGGTCCTTCTTCGGCATGAAGCTGAGGAAGGTCCAGCCTTCCGCAGCCGTGATCGGGGTATAGGCAAGGATGCACTCTTCGCCGTGGGAATTGAGCATGGTGATCGAGCCGGTCGACGAGGTGATCGTCTTAAAGAGCTCCTGCGCGGAGGCGGAGTCCGCGGTGTTGTAGGATCTGTAAAACTCAAAGAAGCTGGAATTCTTGAAGGAATGGCCCTTGATGATATAGTCGCCGTCCGCGTCGATCATGGAAGGCTCGGCGTTTTCAAACTCCTCCTGCGGGAAGAGCCATTTCTCCTTCAGCTCCGAGAGCGGCAGCACGCGCAGCAGTATGGCCTCCCGGGGCCCGCCGCTCTGCGGATCGTGCAGCGTGACGAAATTGCAGAAGGCGAGGGACTGTTCGCCGTTGACCGGGTTCGTATAGGCGCGGGAAATGTTGGGGGAGCCGCCGATCTTGTGGATCCAGCTCACGTCGTTCAGAAGATCCGTCCGCTCGTAAGAGACAGTATAATCGTCGGAGCCGTCGTGCCTCGCCCGCGTGGACAGACCGGAGAGCGTATCGCGATACACGATGTGCGCGGAGGCGTTCGGAAGCACGTGGGAGATCCGGATGAAGGAGACGGCCTCTTCGATGGTCATGCTCTGGCTGTTGATATAGTGCGCCCAGACGTCGCAGATGCGCTGCTCGCCCTCCAGATAATTCTCGGTGACGTGCTCCATGGTGATCGTGCTGTTCTCAAAGTGCTCGATCTGCCTTTGGGTCATATTCCTGGTCGCGTAGTTGGAATAAAAGACGACGAAAGTCAGCATCACGGTCATGATGAGTATGTTGACGATAGTGATCCAGGTCTTTTTCATAGCGCTTTCCGATCCACGCGGATCTCTTCCCACACGAGCCGGCCGTTTTCAGGAGCAAAAAGTTTCGATACATAATTTATTATACATCATAGTTTGGATCATGCATAGTTCTAAACTTGAGCGGCGGCGCGGCCGATCCCACGCAGCGTGGTTTGCTCCCCGGAGCCGCCTGTGTTAACATGACGGCAGAACAAAAAACGCGCGGGCGCACGGAAGCCGGGCCGGCGCTTCGCGCCGGAGCCTGTGCCGCGGAACAATAAGGAGGAAAAGGCCATGGACCGATACGTAACGGGCGCCGTCATCCGGCGTCTGCGGGAAGAGAGAAAGCTCACGCAGGAACAGCTGGCGGAGAAGATCTTCGTCAGCGGCAAGGCGGTCAGCAAGTGGGAGACGGGGCAGGGCCTGCCGGACATCACGCTTTTGGAACCGCTTGCGGAAGCGCTCGGCATCTCGGTGATCGAGCTCTTCTCGGGCGAGAACGTGCAGAACCGCAACCGCGCCTTCAACATGCACCGGCTCCGCTTTTACGTCTGTCCCCTCTGCGGGAACGTCATCCAGGCGAGCGGCGAAGCGCTGATCAGCTGCTGCGGGATCACCCTGCCGCCGCTCGGCGCGGAGGAGCCGGACGAGGCGCACGCGCTGCGGATCGCGCGCATAGAGGACGAGCATTACGTGACGGCCGAACACCCTATGACGAAGCAGCACTATCTGAGCTTCTTCGCGGCGGTCTCGGATCTGGGCGTGCAGTTCGTGAAGCTCTATCCGGAGGGCGGCGCGGAGGCCTATTTCAAGACCAGCCGCGTGAGATACCTCTACGCGTACTGCAACCGGCACGGCCTCTTCCGCGTGCGCGTGTAGGCCTTGCCGCATCTGTTTCAACGCTACCCGCCGCGGACGAACCCCTACGCCGCGCAAAATGTAATTATTTTACAGTAAATTATTGACAATCATGGAAGGGCGTGATATATCTGCGTTAATGCAGGTGGCCACGCCCACTTTTTGTGTGTAATTACAGTCGGTTCCGCGGCCATTTGTGTACGATTACACCGGATTTGCTGTTCGGTGTTCGTAATTACAGCCGGATTTGCAATTCATCATCTCTCTGGTCTGTAACATGCCAAAATGCAAGAGGCTGTATGCGCCCGATCCGGCTGAACATTGCTCCTTACAGACTTTGACAATACGAATCAATCTGGCGGCTGTAATAATCTGGGGTTTTACAGCCGATTACAAAAAGGAAACCAAGAAAGTCTGCGTTGGCAGAAAATGAGAGGAGAAAAAGTGCTTTATCGGGAGGAATTAAAAAGTTTACTGACAAAGATTCAGATGCGAAAAGAATATGTCAGCAGTCAGCTCATTAAGGTGCCGGAAGGGACGCTGGGTCTGGAAAACAGGCGCGGAACAAGCACTTTCGTGCTATCGCAAAATAGAGATGGTGTTCGCAGCAGGAAAAGCCTGCTCAAGAAGCCGGACCTGGTCGGAGCGATCCTGCGAAATATGCTCACGCAAAGGGAATTGGCCGTGCTGGAGCACGACTGCAAGGTGTTGGAAAGTGCATTGCGCAGTTACAAAGCATATGACCCCGCGCGCGCCATTCTGGAGTTGCAGATGAAGTACCGGAAATCTCCGATCGACCTGAGCGCTTTGCTGCCAGGAGTAAGTGCGGCGGATGAATGGGCAAGCGCCGCGTTTGATCAGGCGTCTTTTCTTCCGGAAACCAAACGGCACATAACGCGCTCCGGCGTGCGGGTGCGATCCAAATCAGAACTGCTGATCGCGGAAAAGCTATATGAATACAAGCTCCCGTTTCGTTACGAGCAGGTACTATATGTTTGCGATACACCTTATGCGCCGGATTTTACGATTCGCCGGGCGGACGGCAAACTGTTTTACTGGGAACACTTTGGCCTGCTGGGCAGCAAAGAGTATTTTGAAAGGCAGGTCAACAAAATCCGGCAGTACGTTTCTGTCGGAATCACTCCCTGGGACAACCTGATCATCACTTTTGAAGATGAAGCGGGAGATCTGGATGTTCGGAGCGTGGAATCAGAGATCCGCAACAGACTGCTTATATAAATCCTAGCACGTGGACGTGGGTGTCATGCGGGGCCTTGAAAGAGGCTTTTTTGAGCCTTTGAGCGCGGCAGGGAAGTGCCCGGGGCGCGGGCGGGAATAATGTGAGGCGCAGAGAAGCGCCCGGGGCGCGGGCGGGAATAATGTGAGGCACAGAGAAGCGCCTGCCGTGGCGCGTGCGCTCCTGGCCGCGGCACAATCGAGCCGTGGAGAAAACAGACGAGTATTCAGATATATTTATGAAACTGTCAGTACAGAATATAAAAACACAGGTTTTTTTAAGCAAGATCCATTGGGATCGTTCCAGTGGCTGACATCATCGGAATCGGTTTGTGAGAAGTCTGTAAATAGTGAGTTGTTTACAGACATAAGACGATTTAGACCTTGGAATGTCAGCCTGTTGTTTAGAGCGTGGGAATAATATGTGCATTTAAGAAGAAAAAAACAAAAATACAACCGAAAATTGAGACGCACATAATTATTGTCAGTAGTGCTGGGAAGACGGGGATGAAGGAGACCGTCTGTATCGCGTGTGTGGTATAATAGAAACGAGCAGTCAGTGAGCGCCCGTTTCCGAAGTAGAAGCGGCAGCGGGGGCAGGTCGATAATCTGGCAGAGCTGGTGAAGTGTTCCGGTGCTGAAGTACTTTTTTACCTATGGATCCGAGCTGCCGGCGGACGTCGGCTTTCCGATGTTCGGGACGGCGCATCTCGTGTGGCTGCTGCTCGGCGCGGCGGCCACGATCTTCTTCGCGCTGCGCTACCGCCGCAGCGGCGGCGCGTCGCGCCGCCGGCAGGACAAAGCGGCCGCTTGCTTCCTCGTGGGGCTCATCGCCGTTCGCAGCATCTATCTGATCCTCATCCGGCAGATGAACGTCTGGGAACTGCCGCTGCATCTCTGCAGCCTGGCGGGCTTTCTCTGCCTCTGGCACGCGTACCGCGGCCGCGGCTGGCTGGGGCAGACGCTCTACGCGATCTGCCTGCCCGGCACGCTGGCGGCGCTGCTCTTTCCGGACTGGGTCTATTATCCGCCGGTCCATTTCATCACGATCGAAGGCTTTCTGTTCCATTTCGGAGTCGTCGTCTACGTGGTCTTCCAGCTGATCTCCGGGCGCATCCGGCCGGACTTCCGGAAAGCGTGGACGGTCTTCGCGTTTCTGCTCGTCGTCGTGCCGCCGGTCTATCTCTTCGACCGGCATTTCGGCACGAATTATATGTTCGTCAACTACCCTTCACCGGGCTCTCCGCTGGAGCTCTTCGCGGCGCGGTTCGGCGATCCCGGCTATCTGCTGCCTTACGCGGCGCTGGTCGCGGCCATCGTGCTGCTGATGGAACTGCCGGGCCTTCGCGGGGAGAGGCGCGGGAGATAGCCGCCCGGCGGCGGGAAAAGCCTTCGATTTTTCGCGTAGAAACGTTCTGCGATAATTTTTTGAATATTAAAACAAAATAGCCGGATCGCTTGACTTTTCAGCGCCGAACGCTTATGATTATTAACACTTGATTCAGACGAACGCAGCTCATAAGGAGGAAACAAATATGGCATGTTTTTTGATCTCGGCAGGTGAAGCGGTGGTCAGCACCATCGTTGCGAGCGCGCTGGAAAAGAAGGAAAAGGCGCAGGCGGAGAGCCATGTGCAGATCGCGCACGGCGCGTCTGAGCACGAGGCGAAGATCCCCTTCTCCAGAAAGGTGAAGTGGCTCAGAAACATGCTCTGGGGCGGCTCCGCGCTGCTGGCGTTCGAGCACGTCTGGCACGGCGAGCTGGCGCCCTGGTTCCCCTTCCTGACGGCTGCGGGCGATCCGGCGAGCACGGCGGAGATGCTGCATGAGATGGCGACCGTCGGCGTTGCCATGGCCGCCCTGGTGACGGTGGTCTGGCTCGGCATGGTGGGCGTATCTTCCCTGATCGAAAAGAGGAGCGGCAGCGATCTCCCCGCGGAGAACTAGAGGAGGCCCGTTCGGATGACACTTCTCACGACCGTCTTCGCGGCGATCATCAGCACCATCGTCTGGTACAGAAGCGCCTCCAGAAGCGAGATGC
>JAEELK010000040.1 GCA_016282655.1 Bacillota bacterium
GCTTCGGTGAGCTCGGGCAGCTCATAGCCCTCGACCAGGCCAGCCACGATCTCTTCCACGGTCTGCGGATGATCCTGATAAGGGGTGACCGCTGCCGGATCCACGGCATCGCTGCCGCCCTGGTTGGCGCCGCTCTGGCCGCTGGTGCTGCCGCCGCAGGCGCATAAACTGAAAGCCATGGCCAGCACGAGCAGCCATACAAATACTTTTTTCATGTTTTCCTCCTCGCTCTTGTCCAATACAAATGGATCTACTGATATGGATATGCAACGCCCCTTTTGGATCGAAACGGTTTTTCCTCACAAAAAATCATCCCGAGGGACTCTTATATCCGCATTATGTTATCACGCCTTCTTTTTCTACTTCAAGGTGCGCAGAGCGCGCCTCATGCGTATTTTTGGATAACAACATGAGTTAAATCGCTTATTTGAAAAAAGTGGCGGCCGCTTTGCCGCGCATGGCTCAGCGGTCCTTTTGATAGACCTCTATGTCCACGTATTCCGGCACCTGGCTCGGGTCGGTGACGCCGTCGACGGCATAGGCTCTGGCCTTGTAATCCTCATAGGCCATGCCTTCGGGGAAGACCGGGTCGATGTTTTCCCGAATGAACGTCTCAAAATCCTTGCAGCCGCTGGAATCGATGAGGGTGGTATCCACGTAGTCCAGCACGTTCAGCGTGTTGATGTCGTCGCGGACGCCGATGTTGCGGTAGTGCTGCATATTGTTCTCGATCCACTCTCTGTTGATGTCCCAGCGCAGGGTGCGGCCTTCGTCGGCCAGCTTGCGCCAGAGGTTCATGAAGGCGACCTCCACCGGCACGCCGTAATACGCGGAGAACATCTCCGCCGCGTAGTAGGGATGCTCATAGATGAACTGCAGCGAGATGGTATGCGCCAGCAGCATGCGCTGCGCAAGGGCGGGATGCGCGTCCGCGAAGGCGCGGTTCATGGCGATCTTGCAGCAGGTGGCGTGCAGCGGCGGCTCGTTGGGGTCGTCCTGGATCCACTGCTGGAAGGTCATCATGATGCTGCCGACGCCCGTGTAGACGGCCATGGAGGCCCAGGGGTCGCAGCAGATATAGGCGTCCAGGCTGCCCGTGCTCATGGCAAGGTATTCGTCCTTGTCGCTCATGGCATAGCCTTCGTAGCTGTCCGGGTCCTTGGGGATGCCCAGCTCGCTGGTCCACTCCACCCAGAGATGGTTGTTGGTGTCCGGGTCGGTGCCGAAGGAGATGCGCTTGCCGATCAGGCTGCCGGGGTCCTTGATGTCGATGCCGTTGCTGACCACGAGATACTCGCTGCCGCCGATGTGGTTCTCCGCCGCGATGAAGAGCGGCACGCCGTTCTTGATGGCGTTCAGGGTGGTGGTCCAGCCGCAGTAGGCCATATCCATCTGCCCGGCAGCCATGGCCTGCGGCACGTTGCCGTTGCCGGTGACGTTGACCTTCATCCCGAGCGCCTCGTAGATGCCGGCCGCCTCGCCGATGGGGCCCGCCGTCATGTGATCGCAATCGTAGTAGCCGAGATTGACCACGTAATCCCGGTCCTCCTCGGGAAGCTCCGGCAGATCATAGCCCTCCAGCAGCCCTGCCACGATCTCTTCCACGGTCTGCGGCGCGTCCTGATACGGCGTGCGCGCCAGCGGATCCCCGGAGCTCGTCCCGGGGCCTGCGCCGGAGCTGCCGCCCCTGCTGCCGCAGGCGCAGAGACTGAGCACCATGAGCAGCGCGAGCAGCCACACGATCGTTTTTTTCATTTCTTTGCAGCCTCCTCACTCACTTTGATGAAAGAAATGAATGGCGGACCGGTACGGGAAGAACCGCCGTTGCAGACAGCCCTCAACTAGTCTGGATCAGCGG
Organism: Bacillota bacterium; assembly: GCA_016282655.1. Taxonomy (GTDB): domain Bacteria; phylum Bacillota; class Clostridia; order Peptostreptococcales; family Anaerovoracaceae; genus JAEELK01. The sequence goes on from JAEELK010000040.1 coordinate 1,859, forward strand.
CAGCCGGAGAGCTCGCGCAGCGCGGAAAGCGCAGCGTCGATCTCCTCGTCGGTGGTGAAACAGGAAAAACTGAAGCGCACGGCGCCCTGCCGCTCCGTGCCCAGCGCCTCGTGCATCCGCGGCGCGCAGTGCGCGCCGGGGCGGGTGGCGATGCCGTAGCGCTCCGAAAGGGCGTCAGAGACCTCGCCGGAATCCCAGTCGTAGAGATTCAGCGTGACGATGGCCGCGTGCGGCCCGCTGTGATCGCCGTAGATCGTGACGCCCGGGATCTCCTTTGCGCCCTCGTAAAAGCGTTTGGTCAGCGCGGCCTCGTAGGCCTCGATCTCCGCGACGCCCCGCTCGTTCAGATAGTCGACCGCGGCGGAGAGCCCGGCGATGCCGTGCCCGTTCATGGTGCCGGCCTCCAGACGCGTGGGATACTGCTCCGGCTGCGTCTTGCTGTAGGTCTGTACCCCGCTGCCGCCCACCTTCCACGGGCGGATCTCCACGCCTTCCCGGATGCAGAGGCCGCCGGTGCCCTGCGGCCCGAGCAGACCTTTGTGGCCGGTGAAGCAGAGCACGTCCGCGCCCAGCGCTTCCATGTCGACCGGCCGCGTCCCCGCGGTCTGGGCGGCGTCCACGACCAGCAGCGCGCCGTGCGCGTGCGCGATCTCCGCCACGCGCCTTACGTCCACGATGTTTCCGGTCAGATTGGAGGCGTGCGTGCAGACGATCAGCTTCGTGTTCGGGCGGAGCAGACGCTCGAAGTCCGCGTAGTCCACGTTGCCCTTCCGGTCTGCGGGCACCAGGTCCAGCGCCACGCCGCGCTCCGCCTCCAGACGGTAGAGCGGCCGAAGGACGGAGTTGTGTTCCAGCGCCGTGGAGATCACGTGATCTCCGGCGTCCAGCATGCCGTTCAGCGCGATGTTGAGAGATTCCGTGATATTGGAAGTAAAGACCACATGATCCGCTCTGGCGCAGCCGAAGAACTGCGCGAGCTTCACCCGCGCCCGGTAGACCGTATGCGCCGCGTCCAGCGCGCCGCAGTGCGTCCCTCTGGCGCTGTTGCCGAAGCTTGCGAGCGCCTCCAGCATGGCTTCCCCGACCTGCGGGGGCTTATGCATGGTGGTGGCGGCATTGTCCAAATAGATCATGTTTTCCCTTTCTGAGCTTGCAACGCGCCCGCAGGGGGCGCGCCGCAAGGAGTCGTTCTTCCTGTTTATCGCCTGCCATGGCGCTTCTAGTGCAGCATCTCCATGAAGGCCTCGATGCGGGTGCGCATCTGTCCCTCGTCTCCGGGGGAGTAATCCGTCAGCAGGTGCATGAAGGGCACGCCCTTCTCCTCGCAGATCTTGCCCAGCGTATGGCTCTCGATGCCGAAGGGCAGGCAGGAATGCACGGTGACGCTGATGACGCCGTCGATCTTCCATTCGTCCAGCGTGTCTCTGAACTGATCGTAGCGTCTCTGGTTGGGGCTCATGACGGCGCAGGGGACGTCCAGGTATTTCTCCGCGAGGGCCGTCATGGGGTCCTTCGTCTCGTCGATGGGACGGCGCATGTTGGAGATGCCGCAGCAGCCTTCGTAGCAGACGATGGCGCCGCCGAGGTCCTCGATGATCTCCAGGGTCTTTTCCTTGACGCCTTCGATGGCGGCGCCGGAGATCAGGATGCGGGGCGGATGCTCGTCCGGCTTATAGGGGCCTTTGCCCTCTCTCCACGCCTCTTCCAGAAGATCCACCATGTGCGTCATCTTCTGGACTTTCTCTTCCTTGTCGATCAGATAATAGACGGAGGACATGACGCTGCGCATCTGCATGCCGGTGATGGCCGGGGGATCGAACTTGCCGAGCTCATAGATGCGGGCCTGCTGCCTGCGCTCCTCGTTGCTGATCTTGATGGTCCGGCGCAGGTCGTCGTCCGTGATCGTCACGTTGAAACGGGTCTCCAGCTCCTTCCGGAACTTTTCCAGCTCGTCTCTCCAGGCCTCCAGGGAACGCTCCCAGTCCGGGTTGTTGGGGAGATGGATGACGTACATGGGCTTCATCTCCGCCAGCATCTCGTACATCTTTTTCTTGCCGTCGCAGGTGGTCTCGCCCACCACCAGATCCGCGTAATGCGCGAAGGGGCAGTAGTCGCCCAGCACGTTGCCGTAGCTGGACTTGATCAGCGGGCAGAGGTTCGCGGGCAGCTTGGTCTCCGCCAGCGGGACCGGCGGATCGTAGTTCAGACCGCAAAGGCTGAAATTGCAAAAGCCCGGCGCGTTGATGATCTCCATGGGCGCGTACTGGCAGAAGCTGCCGATGATGACTTTGCCGGCTTCGTGCGCGGACTTCACCGCCATGGTGCCGAGCTCGCGGGAGTTCTTAAAACTGTCTAAGATCTCCGCAAGCTCCGGGTTCTCCGGATGATACTCTTTGGCCAAGAATGGTTCCTCCTTATGCTCTTTCCAAGCATTGAGATCGCTTTTGCCGCCCTAAAGCTCCACGACGTGGACCGTCTGATAGATCAGTCCCTTTTCTTCCAGAAAGGCACAGATGAGGTCGTGTTCCTCCTCCGCCGCGCGCCAGGAAAGGCCGCAGCCCGCGCTGAGCACGCTCGGCATGGGGATGATGCGTCCGGGCATGCCGTTCTCCTTGCAGGCCGCTTCCATGGCCAGCGCCGCGGTGGTGTTGGGGAATGTGACTACGGTGTAGGTCTTCTTCTCTCTCAGCATGACTAAATGGTCTCGATGAACGCGGCGATGCGGGTGTCGATCTGGCCCTTATCGCTCTGGGAATAATCGGTCTCCAGCGACATGTAAGGCACGCCGGCCTCCTCGCAGATCTTCCGGATCCAGTAGGTCTCGATCATGTAGGTGTGGCAGGCCTGCAGGGTGGCGTCCACCACGCCCTCCACGCGGAACTCCTTGATCAGCTCGGGGATGTTCTCCTTGCGTCTGTTGTTGGGATCCATGACGGCGCAGCCGATCTGCAGATAGGCGTCCGCGATGGCCTCCACGATGTCCTCCGCGTCCGTGTCCACGAAGCAGCGGGCCGCTTTGATGCCGCCGCAGTTCTCATAGCAGACGACCTGGCCGCCGTTGGCCTCGATGGAACCGACCACCTTGTCCAGCACACCGCCGATGGGGCAGCCGGTGACCAGGATGCGCTTTCTGCCGGTGCCGGCGGCGGCGGGCTGAGACGTGATCTGCTCCTTCAGCTCGCCGAGCAGCTTCTTCACCGCGGCGATGGAGTCGTCCACCGTGAACTGGAAGCCCATGCTCTCCAGGAATTTATACATGTCGTAGCCGGAGATCGGCGCGGGATCCATGCTCAGGAGCTCCATGAGCTCCACCTTGAGCCTGCGGAACTCGTTGCGCTTGATGGCCGCCTCGCGGATCTGCTCGTCGGTGACGCGGATGCCGAACTTCTTTTCGACCACGTCGATGAGCAGGCGGATCTCATGCGCCCACATCTTTTTGGCGTAGTCGCGGTCCGGGCCCTGCGGCAGGTTCATCGTATAGACGTCCTTCAGCTGGCCGAGCAGCTCGTACATCTTCTTCTTGCCGTCGCAGGTGGTCTCGCCCACGATCAGGTCGGACCAGTAGGTGTAGGGGCATTTCTCCGTGAGGGCAAAGCCGTAGCTGGCCTTGATCAGCGGGCAGAGGTTCTTCGGCAGGTCGCGCTCGGCGTCCGCCGTGGTCTCGTCGCTCATGCCGCAGAGGCCGACGGAGATGAGGCCGGCGGCGTCGAAGACTTCCACCGGGGTGAAGGTGCAGAAGATGCCGACGACTTTCTTGCCGGCTTCCTTGGCGGCTTTGACGCGCAGGAATCCGTTCTTCCTTCCCTCTGCGTACTCATCGAATTTTTCGGGTAACTTCAGATCGCTCATGACTTCCTCCTTAATTGCTGCGTGTTGTGTGTTTCGTTATTTTCATGCTCACGTGTTTCGTTATTTCAGTTCTGACGCGAAGAGCGCGGCGCCGTAGGCGCCGGCGTAGCGGGCCAGCGGATCCGTCTTGACTTCGCCGCCGAGCTTCTCGGAGAGCAGCTCGAGCAGGAAGGGGACCTCGCAGAGACCGCCGCTGAGGCGCAGATGCGCGGGGTCGCTGCTCACGCGGCCCATCTGGCTCTTGACTTTATTCGCGATGGATTCGACGATGCCGTAGGCGATGTCCGCCTTGTCCGTGCCGCGGCCGATGAGGCTGATGACCTCCGACTCCGCGAAGACGGTGCACATGGAAGAGATGCTCACGTGATTCTGGCTCTGGCGGCCGAGCTCGCAAAGCTTGTTCAGGTCCACGCCGAGCGTGCCGGCCATGATCTCCAGGAAGCGGCCCGTGCCGGCGGAGCATTTGTCGTTCATATAGAAGTTCTTTACGCTCCCGCCCTTGATCTCGATGACCTTGGTGTCCTGCCCGCCGATGTCGATGAGCGTGAAATCCGGCTCGTCGAAGATGGCCACCGCGCCCTTGCCGTGGCAGGAGATCTCCGTGATGCATTTGTCTGCGAAGGGGATGGAAACTCTGCCGTAGCCCGTGGCCACGGAGCGGAACGCGTCCTTCGGGATCCCCTGCGCTTCCAGATGCGAAAGCAGGGTCTCCGCGGTCTCCACGCAGTTCCAGCCGGTTGGGACGACTTCCTTATATACGATCTCTTTTGCTTCATTCAGGGCGACCAGCTTGCTGCAGGTGGAGCCCATGTCGATTCCGACGAAATTCAAGTGATTTTCCTCCTTTTCACGCAAAGACGCCCTCCTCGCGGCGGGGCTTCCGTTCAATTGTATTCTGCCGTTCAAAATACTGTCTAATTCATTTTCTTTACCTTGCGATTGCTTCTATTTATCGATGTATTCCTCCTTTGGGTGCGCTTTTATAATCGTTTTTTTCGATTTCAGCGCGCAAAAAAAGCATTTGCCCCGCTCTCCGGGCGACATCGGAGAGCGGGGCAAACACCGTCTTTGATCTATGCTTTTGTAAGGAGAAGAAGTGTGTCTTTCTGTGTACACAATAACACCCGGATCTTTGTTTGGCAAATACAAGATACGATTGCTGCCATAAAGATCATCAATAGTGCCGTCTGCCCCTTCGCATAGGAACGATAGAATCGATAAGAAAAGCCGGCAGATCCTGCCGGCTTTCGCTGAAAAAAAGCGCTTCTCTGACCCGATCGGAGCGTCGGATCCGGAAAATGATCCTGGAAAAAGATCATAAAAGAGCGCTGATGAAACGTTCCGCGGCGCAGTCCTGCAGCGCGGCATGGACCCGCTCCGCCTCTTCCCTGCTCCCGCAGAGCCGGTAGAGCGTGGGGCCGCTGCCGCTCATCAGCGTGCGCGCGGCGCCGCCGGAAGGATCCGCGGCCGCCAGCGCGGCCTTCAGGGCGGCCGCCTCCGGGCACTGCGCCAGCGTGACGCCTTCCAGGTCGTTTTGCAGCTCCGCCAGCATCGCGGCGCTGTCCCGCGCGGCGATGGCGCGTCCCTGCGCCGCGGCGTCCGGATGCGGCGCTTCCGTCAGGAGGTCGAAGGCGCGGTAGACCTCCGCCGTGGACGCGCCCGCCGCCGGCTTCAGCAGCACGGCAAAGGGGAAGAGCGGCGCGGCGGAGGGAAGCGGCGTGAGCCGCTCGCCCAGGCCTTCCGCCAGCGCGCAGACCGAAGCCTGCGGAAATGCCTTGTCCTGCGCTGCCGCGGCGATGGCGGAGAGGCAGAACGGCACGTCCGCGCCGAGCTCCGCCGCCAGCGTCAGCAGTTCTTCCGCGGAAAGCGGCGCGTCCCAGAGCTTTGCCAGCCCGAAGAGGACGGCGGCGGCGTCCGCGCTGCCCCCGCCCAGGCCGGCGGCCATGGGAACGTTTTTCTCCAGTTCGATCCGGACCCGGCCGCCGGCGCCGCAGCGTTCCCGCAGCTTCGCCGCCGCCCGGTAAGCCAGATTCCGCTCGTCGCAGGGCAGCTCCGGCAGACTGCAGAAAAGCAGGATCTCCGGCTCCCCTTCTTCCACGGAGAGCCGGATCCGGTCACAAAGCGCAAGGGCCTGCAGCACCATGGCGACCTCGTGATAGCCATCGGCGCGGCGGCCCTTGACGTTCAAAGACAGATTGATCTTGGCGAATGCCTTCAGTTCCAGTTCCTGCATGGATCCAATTTGCTAAAACAGTTCGGCGTTCTTGCGGTCCGCCTCGGCCTGCGCCGCCTCCACCAGATGGCGCAGCAGCACGGCCGTGGTGACGCTCCCGACGCCGCCCGGCACCGGGGTGATGGCGGAGACGAGCGGTTCCACCGCGGCAAAGTCCACGTCTCCGCAGAGCTTGCCGTCCGCGCCGCGGTTGATCCCCACGTCGAGGACGATCTGCCCCGGATCGGTATAGTCCGGACCGACCAGAGCGGCCTTTCCGGCCGCGGCGATGAGGATGTCCGCCTGCCGGCAGATCTCCGCCGCGCCCTCCGAACGGCTGTGCAGCACGGTGACGGTGGCGTCTTCCGCGAGCAGCAGCATGGCGACCGGCTTCCCGATGACCGTGCTGCGTCCGAGCACCGCCACGCGCTTGCCGCGCAGCTCATAGCCGTAGTGCTTCAGGATCTCCAGGCAGGCCTGCGCGGTGCAGGGCGCGAAGACGTCCGCGGCACCGGCGTAGATGCCGGCCATGGCCGCCTGCCCCACGCCGTCCAGATCCTTTTCCGGCGCGATTGCGCTGCAGATCCGGGCCTCTTCGATGCCCTCCGGCAGCGGGCGCAGCAGCAGGATGCCGTGCACCTCCGGGTCTTTGTTGAGCAGATGGATGTGCGCGAGCAGCAGTTCCTCCGTGACGTTCTCCGGCAGGGGGCAGAGCTTCTTTCTGAAATGATATTCGTCGCAGGTCTTGACGAGCGACTTCTCGTAAGCCAGATCCGCGGGCTTTTCCCCGACCCGCACGATGGCGAGCGTGGGTGCCGTGCCCGTGGTCCGCATGGGCATGGCCATGCGGCGGCTCTCTTCGTTCATGGCCGCCGCCACTTCTTTGCCGCTGAGCAGGATCGCCATAGATGTCTTTCTCCTCTGTCAGAACTAGAACAGTCCGCTGATGACGCCGTTGTCGTCGATGTCGATGCGCTCGGCGGCCGGCACCTTCGGCAGGCCCGGCATGGTCATGATCTCGCCGGTCAGGGCCACGATGAAGCCGGCGCCGGCGGAGACCTTCAGGTTGCGGACGGTGATCTTGAATCCCTTGGGCGCGCCGAGCTTGGTCGGATCGTCCGAGAAGCTGTATTGGGTCTTCGCGATGCAGACCGGCATGCGGGAGAAGCCCAGGGCCTCCAGCTGCGCCAGCTGCTTCTGCGCGACGGGCAGGAAGTCCACGCCGTCGGCCCGGTAGACCTTGGTGGCCACGGCTTCGATCTTCTCCGCGATGCTGAGATCGTCTTCATAGCTGAAGCGGAACTGCGGGGTCTCCTCTTCGCAGAGGCGCACCACTTCCTCGGCCAGCAGCTTGCCGCCTTCTCCGCCCTTCTCCCAGACTTCGGTGAGGGCCACGCGGACGCCCAGCTCTCTGCAGCGCTGCTCCACGAGGTCCAGCTCCGCCTTGCTGTCCGTCACGAAGGCGTTGATGGCCACCACCACGGGCAGGCCATAGACGTTCTTCATGTTGTCCACGTGCTGCAGCAGGTTGGGCAGGCCTTTCTCCAGCGCCGCAAGGTTCTCCTTGGTCAGGTCGGCCTTCGCCACGCCGCCGTGATGCTTCAGCGCGCGGATGGTGGCGACCACCACCACGGCGTCCGGATGCATCTCCGCCATGCGGCACTTGATGTCCAGGAACTTCTCCGCGCCGAGGTCGCCGCCGAAACCGGCTTCCGTGACCACGTAATCCGCGAGTTTGCGGGCCGTGCGGGTGGCGAGGATGGAGTTGCAGCCGTGCGCGATGTTCGCGAAGGGGCCGCCGTGCACGAAGGCCGGGGTGTGCTCCAGCGTCTGCACGAGGTTGGGCTTCAGCGCGTCCTTCAGCAGGGCCGCCATGGCGCCCTGGGCGTTCAGCTGTCCGGCCGTGACCGGCTTGTCGTCATAGGTGTAGCCCACGATGATGGAGGCGAGCTTCTGCTTCAGATCCGCCGGGCCCTTGGCCAGGCAGAGGATCGCCATGATCTCGCTGGCGACCGTGATGTCGTAGCCGTCTTCTCTGGGGGTGCCGTTGGCCTTGCCGCCGAGGCCGTCCACCACGAAGCGGAGCTGTCTGTCGTTCATGTCCACGCAGCGGCGCCAGGTGATCTTTCTGGGATCCAGGCCGAGCGCGTTGCCCTGATAGATGTGGTTGTCCACCATGGCCGCGAGCAGGTTGTTCGCCGCGCCGATGGCGTGCATATCGCCGGTGAAGTGCAGGTTGATGTCCTCCATGGGGACGACCTGGGCATAGCCGCCGCCGGCAGCGCCGCCCTTGACGCCGAAGACCGGGCCGAGGGAAGGCTCGCGCAGCGCGACCATGACGTTCTTGCCGATCTTCTGCAGACCGTCGGAAAGGCCTACGGTGACCGTGGTCTTGCCTTCACCCGCCGGCGTGGGCGAGATGGCCGTGACCAGGATCAGCTTGCCGTCCGGCTTCTCCGCGTTGTCCTTCAACAGGGCAAAGTCCACCTTTGCCTTGTAATTTCCGTAGAGTTCCAGGTACTTTTCATCGATCCCGGCCTTCTCCGCGATCTTGCGGATGTTCTCCATCGGGGTCTCCTGCGCGATCTGAATGTCGCTTTTGTAAGCCATTTTTCCTTTCCTCCTTGTTCCCAGAGACGATAAAAGGCACACCTAACTTGGATGGAGTCAGATGTGCCCAGACGGTCGGCAGTTCTCACTTTCTGTTCCCCTGTGGTGCTCCACATCGATCCGTCGGTCCCAAAAAGCTCTTCGATTGATACTCTTATTATAGCCGCAGCGCCTGCCGCGGTCAACGGGATTTTCCCCGGTCCTGCGGCGGACGGAGGGCTTTCTGCCGGGGACGTTCGCACTCGCGCTAGAACGCAGCGGATGCTAAGATCCTATCGCTTCAGGCCGGCGATCTGCAGGGCTTCCCGAATGTTCTCCGCCGGGCAGAGCGCAAGCTCCGCGGCGCCGCCCTGCATCATGGCGGCGTTCTTCTTCGGCAGGATGAGCTTTCGGAAGCCCAGCCTGGCAGCCTCCCGCGCGATCTTGTCGCAGTGCCCCACCGCGCGCAGATGCCCCGTCAGGCCGATCTCGCCCAGCACGAGGGTGTCGCGGGCCAGCGGCACGCCCTTCGCGGCGGAATAGACCGCCATGGCCACCGCCAGGTCCGTGGACGTGCCCTCCGGGCGCAGCCCGCCCACCACGTTCACGTAGACGTCCTGGTCCTGCAGCCAGAGGCCCGCCTTCTTTTCCAGCACGGCGAGCAGCATGCTCAGGCGCTGATGGTCCACCCCGATGGCGGTGCGCCGCGCGAAGCCGATGCCGCTCGAAGCCGTGAGCGCCTGGATCTCCAAAAGAAGCGGCCGCGTGCCTTCATAGACCGCCGCGGTGACGGAGCCCTCCGTGCCCTCCTCGATGCCCTCCAGAAAGGTCGCGGAGAGGTTCTGCACCTCGACCAGCCCGCCCTCTTCCATGCGGAAGGCGCCGATCTCGCTGGTGGTGCCGAAGCGGTTCTTGAAGGAGCGCAGGATGCGCAGCTCCTGGTCGCGCTCGCCGGTGAAATGCAGCACGCAGTCCACCAGATGCTCGATGATCTTCGGGCCCGCGAGATCTCCGCTCTTGTTCACGTGCGCCACCACGAAGATGGGGATGTTCTTCCCCTTGCCCAGACGCATGAGCTGATTCGTGCAGGCCCGCACCTGGGAAACGGTGCCGGCGGCGGATTCCAGCTCGGCGCTGTACATGGTCTGGATGGAGTCGATGATGAGAAAGCCCGGCTGCAGTTCTTCCGCCGCCGCCAGGATCTGCTCCATGTTCGTCTCCGCCAGGAGATAGAGGCCTTCCGTGCGGCCGCCGCAGACCCGGTCCGCGCGGATCTTGATCTGCTCCTCGGACTCCTCGCCCGTGACGTATAAGACTTTGCCGGCGCCGGCCGCGATCCGCGCCGCGCTCTGGATGAGCAGGGTGGATTTTCCGATGCCCGGCTCGCCGGAGATCAGCACCAGGGAGCCCAGCACCAGGCCGCCGCCCAGCACCCGGTCCAGCTCGCCGATGCCGCTTTGGATGCGGCTGCGCTCTCCGGAGCGCACCTCGCCGAGGGGCACCGGCTTCGCGGCGCGGCCGGAAGGCGCGCTGCCGCGCCGTCTCGCGTCGCTCTCCGCCGCCTCTGGGACCTTTTCCTCCACGAAGCTGTTCCAGGCGCCGCAGACGCACTGTCCCATCCATTTGGGGCTCTCGTAGCCGCATTCCTGACAGACGTATACCGTTTTTCCTTTTTTCGCCAAGGTCTCTTCCTTTCCCCGTTCCGCTCCCATTTGCTTTCGCCTTTCAGTATAGCAGAAAACCGGGCAAAGAAAAGAGGGTGTCCCTCCCGGCCTGCGCAGGCTCGTTCCGGACACCCTTCTCAAATACTGTCTTTATTATACTATTATTCTTCGTCCTGCTTGGCGGCGGCGATGATCTTCTCCGCGAGCTGCGTCGGGACCTCTTCGTAGCGCTCGAAGCGCATGGTGAAGCTGCCTCTGGCCTGCGTCATGGAGCGCAGGATGACGGCGTATTTCGTCATCTCCGCCTGCGGCGCTTCGGCGATCAGCTTCTGGTTGCCGTCCGCGAGCGGCTCCATGCCGAGGATCTTGCCGCGGCGCTTGTTCATGTCGCCCATGACGTCGCCGGTGAAATCGTTGGGCACGATGATCTCCACGTGCATGACGGGCTCCAGCAGGCAGGGCTTGGCTTCCACGATGCCCTTCTTGAAGGCCAGGGAGGCCGCGATCTTGAATGCCATTTCGGAGGAGTCTACCGGGTGGTAGGAGCCGTCGTAGAGCACGGCCTTGACGTTGGTGACGGTGTAGCCGGCCAGCGGGCCCTTCTCCATGCATTCTCTGAGGCCCTTCTCAACGGCCGGGATGTAGTTCTTGGGAACGGAGCCGCCGAAGAGCTCTTCCGCGAACTCGAAGACCTCCTGCGAGGGGGAGAAGCGGATGTGGACGTCGCCGTACTGGCCGCTGCCGCCGGTCTGCTTCTTGTGCTTGCCCTGGACGTCGGAGTTGCCGCGGATGGTCTCTCTGTAAGGGATGCGCAGGTCCGCGAGATCCACGTCCACGCCGTAGCGGTCCTTCAGCTTGGAGACGACGATGCCGATCTGAATCTCGCCCTGGCCGCCGATGAGGGTCTGGTGGGTCTCGGTGTTTCTGGTCATGACGAAGGAAGGATCTTCCTCGATGATCTTCTTGACGCCGGTGCCGATCTTGTCTTCATCGCCCTTGGCCTTCGGCTCCACCGCCATGAAGAGGGTGGGCTCGGGGAAGACGATGGGATCGTACACGACGATGTCGTTCTTGTCGCAGAGGGTGTCGTTGGTCTGCGCGAAGGGCATCTTGGAGGCGGCCACGATGTCGCCGGCGGGAACGCTGGGGGCGTCGCTCTGGTTCTTGCCTCTGAGATAGAAGATGGAGCCCAGCTTCTCAGCCTTTTCGGCTCTGGGGTTCCAAAGCTCCATGCCCACGCTCAGCTTGCCGCCGATGACCTTGAGCAGGGAGATCTTGCCCACGAAGGGGTCTGCGATGGTCTTGAAGACGAAGGCGGAGACAGGCTCATTCTCGCCGATCTTGCGGACGACGGCGTTGCCCGCGGCGTCCTTGCCGGCGTAGCCGGGGTTGTCCTTCGGCAGCGGCGCGTAGTGCACGAGCGCTTCGAGGAACTCCTTGATGCCCGCGCCGGTGAGGGCGGAGCAGTTGTAGACCGGCATGATGGAGCGGCTCTGGATGCCCAGGTGCAGGCCGCGTTTGAACTCTTCGTCCGTGAAGGGCTCGCCGCTGAAATACTTCTCCATGAGCTCTTCGTCGTTCTCGGCGATGGCTTCGGAGAGGGTGTCGCGCAGGCTGTCTTCCGTGTGGCCGGCGAATTCGATGGCCGCGGAGCCGAACATGCTCTGGATGGAGTCGGTGACGGACGCCAGATCCACGTTCTCCTTGTCCGTCTTGTTGATGAGGAAGAAGACCGGGAGATCCGCGTCTTTGCAGGCGTTGAAGGCCTTCTCGGTGCCGACCTGGATGCCGGAGGAGGCGTCCACCAGGATGACGGCGGCCTCCGCCGCCTTCAGGCCGGAGAGGACCTCGCCGGTGAAATCGAAGTAGCCCGGGGTGTCGATGAAGTTCAGCTTGGTCTTGTTGTATTCCACGGGAACGATGGAGGCGCTGATGGAGTACTTCTTTTCGATCTCCATTTTGTCATAGTCGGATACGGTGTTGCCGTCTTCCACGCGGCCGATGCGGTTGATCACGCCGGTGGCCAGCAGCGCAGCCTCTAAAAAAGTGGTCTTGCCGCTTCCTCCGTGACCAACCAGTGCAATGTTTCTGATCGCATCTCCAGCATAGCCTTTCATTGATGTTCCTCCTAATGTTTTATTTTTATATCCGAGGGCAGAAAGCCCGATGAGCCCATGTAGAGTTATTGTATCATTGTATAAAGCAATTGGCAAAGGGATTTTTACGCGGGAAAGGCCCCGCGCCTTGCCATTTCACCGCCGCTGTGCTAAACTACGGAAAACGGCCGCTGTACGCGCGCCCGCCTGCGCGCGGAACGGCGGAAAGAAAGAAGGAGCGGACATGAAAGGCATTCTCTTAAAAAGCATCTTCGCGGATCCCGCGGCCTATGCAGGCAAAGACATCCTCGTCGAGGGCTGGGTGCGCAACAACCGCTGTTCCAATAAATTCGGCTTCCTGGAGCTCAACGACGGCAGCTGCTTCAAGTCCGTGCAGGTGGTCTATGAGGAATCCGTCCTGCGCAACTACGATGAGATCGCCAAATGTCCCGTGGCCGCGGGCCTCTGCGTCCTCGGCACGCTGGAGCTGACGCCGGAAGCGAAGCAGCCCTTCGAGATCAAGGCCAAGGCCGTCACCATCGAGGCCCCCTCGGATCCGGACTATCCGCTGCAGCCCAAGCGCCACAGCATGGAATTCCTGCGCGAGATCGCCTATCTCCGCCCGCGGAGCAACACCTTCTCCGCGGTCTTCCGCGTCCGCTCGCTGGCCGCGTACGCCATCCACAAGTTCTTCCAGGAGCGCGACTTCATGTACGTCCACACGCCCATGATCACCTGCAGCGACTGCGAGGGCGCCGGCGAGATGTTCCGCGTCACCACGCTGGACCTGAACGACCCGCCGCGCGCGGAGGACGGCAGCGTGGACGAGAGCCAGGACTTCTTCGGCAAGCCCGCCAGCCTCACCGTCAGCGGACAGCTCGAGGCGGAGATCTTCGCGCTCGCCTTCCGCAGCGTCTACACCTTCGGCCCGGCCTTCCGCGCCGAGAACTCCAACACCGCGCGCCACGCCTCCGAGTTCTGGATGATCGAGCCGGAGATCGCCTTCGCGGACCTGGAGGAGGACATGCGCCTCGCCGAGGATATGATCAAATACATCATCCGCTACGTGCTCAGCCACGCGCCGGACGAGATGCAGTTCTTCAACAGCTTCGTGGACCAGGGCCTGCTGGAGCGCCTGGACAACATCGTGGACTCGGATTTCGCGCGCATCACCTACACGGAGGCCATCGAGCTGCTCCTGCAGTCCAAGAAGGAGTTCCAGTATCCGGTCTCCTGGGGCATCGACCTGCAGACCGAGCACGAGCGCTACATCACCGAGGAGATCTTCAAAAAGCCCGTGTTCGTCACGGACTATCCGAAGGAGATCAAGGCCTTCTACATGCGGCTCAACGACGACGGCAAGACCGTCGCCGCCATGGACCTGCTGGTCCCCGGCGTGGGCGAGATCATCGGCGGCAGCCAGCGCGAGGAGCGCTACGACAAGCTGCTGGAGCGCATCCGCGAGCTCGGCCTGAAGGAAGAGGACTACTGGTGGTATCTGAACCTCCGGCGCTACGGCGGTGTGAAGCATTCGGGCTACGGCCTGGGCTTCGACCGCATCCTCATGTACATGACGGGCATGAGCAACATCCGCGACGTCCAGCCCTTCCCCCGCACGCCGAGATCGGCGGAGTTCTAAGCGGAACGCAGCGTCCGAAGCAAACAGCGCAAAAGCCCGCGGCAGCTGCCGCGGGCTTTTTGATGTCCGTTATTCCTGTCTGGGAGGCGCTATGGCTCCCCGCAGGAACAGAGCACTCGCCTATTTCTTAAAGCGCTTCTTCAGCTCCTCGAACTCCTGCTTCAGCTGCGCGCGGGATTCCTCGACCTGCTTCCAGTTGTTCTCCGTCTGCTCCTCGCGCAGCTTCTGCCGCGCCTCGCGCTCCATCTGCTTCTCC
>JAEELK010000041.1 GCA_016282655.1 Bacillota bacterium
CCGCATCCTTGTCTGCCACGGAGACCCGGTCTGTCTGGAAAACGACCACATCGAACGCCTGCGCCGCTGCGCCGGGCGGTATCTCGCCGGGGAGCTCAGCCACGACGACGAGCGCGACTTCTTCGGCCGGGCGATGTGGTGCTTCCACGCGGAGGGAACCGGCCTTGTCTTGGCGCGCGACCGCGTCCCGGAGGGCGTGCGCTGACGGAAAACTCATCCGCGCGGGATACGCCCCTTGCGAAGAGCGGGTCTTTCTGTTATACTGATTTATTATCCAAGAACGATCAGACGACGAAGGCAGCTTCACGATGAAATACAACAAGTGGAAAATCCCATATGACCCGCCGGTCATCCCGGCGGCGCTTCTGGACGAGGGCTACCCTCCCCTGCTCGCCTCCATCCTCAGCCTGCGCGGCTGCGGCACGGCGGAGAGCGCCCGCTCCTTCCTCCGCGGCGGCAGCGAGCTGCTGGAGAATCCCTTTCTTCTCAAAGACATGGACAAGGCCGTCGCCCGCATCCGGCAGGCGGTGGAGAACGGCGAGACCGTCGCGGTCTACGGCGACTACGACGTGGACGGCATCACGAGCACCTGCCTGCTGACGGACTATCTGCGCTCCCTGGGCCTTGTCTGCGAATCCTATATCCCGGACCGGCTGGAGGAAGGCTACGGCCTGAACGCCGCCGCGATCGACGCCCTGGCCGCCCGCGGCGCGAGCCTCATCATCACGGTGGACTGCGGCGTGACCGGCCTGAGCGAGGCCAGGCACGCGAAGGAGATCGGTGTGGACATGATCATCACCGACCACCACGAGTGCATGGAGACGCTGCCGGAGGCCGCTGCGGTCGTGGATCCCAAGAGGCCGGACTGCACATATCCCAACGAGGGGCTGGCCGGCGTAGGCGTGGCCTTCAAGCTGATCTGCGCGATCTCCGGCGACACGCAGGCCTGCCTGGACCGCTGCTGCGATCTGGTGGCCGTCGGCACGATCGCGGACGTGATGCCCCTGCTGGGTGAGAACCGCTATATCGCCGCCGAGGGGATCCGAAAGCTGCGCCAGTCCCCCTCCGTGGGGCTGCGGGCGCTGCTGGAGAAGGCGGGCATCGGCGACAAAAAGGTCGGCGCTTCGACCATTGGCTTCTCCCTCGCCCCGCGCATCAACGCGGCGGGGCGTCTGGGCAAGGCTACCCGCGCCGGGGAGCTTCTGATGTGCGCCGGGACGGAGCAGGCTCTCGCGCTGGCCGAGGAGCTCTGCAGCATGAACCGGAAGCGCCAGAGCCTGGAGCAGAAGATCTGGGACGAGGCGCTTGCAATGATCGGCGACACAAAGCCCGACCGTCCGCTCGTGCTGGCCAGCCGCGGCTGGCATCAGGGCGTGATCGGCATCGTGGCCTCGCGTCTGGCGGAGAGCTTCGGCCTGCCCACCGTGATGATCTGTCTGGACGGAGAGCACGGCAAGGGCTCCTGCCGCAGCTACGGCGGCTTCAATCTCTTTGAGGCCCTGAACGCCTGCAGCGGCTGCCTGCTCAGCTTCGGCGGGCACGCGATGGCGGCGGGCATGAACATTTCTCCCGAACGTATCGACGAGTTCCGCGAGGCGCTGGCGCGGTATTATGAACAGAACCCGCCGGACAGGGATGTCTGTCTGGAGGTCGATCTGCGCATCGACGACCCGGAGCTGCTCTCCATGGCGGACGTGGAATCTCTGGAGCTGCTGGAGCCCTGCGGCAACGGCAATCCCAGGCCGGTCTTCTGTCTGCAGGGGGCGCTTTTGACCGAGGTCACGCCCATCGGCAGCGGCAGGCATCTGCGTCTGCATGTGCAGAAATTCGGGAAGCTCTTCGAATGCGTCTATTTCTCCTGCACGCCCGCGGAGCTGGACGCAAAGACCGGGGAGCTGGTCGACGTGGCCTTCTCTCCCCAAATCAACGAATACCGCTCCCGGCGCAGCCTGCAGCTGGTGGTGAGCGCACTGCGCCGGCACGACGCGCTGCCGCTGTGCCGCCGCCTCCTCTCCGGCGGCCTTCCCAGCACCGGAGATACGCGGGACTGTCTGCCGGACCGCCCGGCCATGGTGCGCCTGTGGAAGGCTCTCGGCGCTTTGGGCGGCTCCTTCTCCGGCACGGAGGCGGAGCTTGCCGCCGTGGCTGAGCAGGCCGGGCTCTACCCCCCGCTTGCCTGCGTGGGCCTGAGGGCCTTCGCGGAGCTGGGCCTGCTGGAGCTGGACTATGAAGAAAACGCCCTTGCGCTCCGGATCATCCCGGATGCGCCGAAGGCGGATCTGAACCGCTCCGCCCTGCTGTGTTCGCTTGCGCGGCAGGCCGGACTGAACTGAACGGACGCGGCGTCCGGCGCTTTGCCGGCGCCGCTTCGGAACCGGATCCCGTTTTGCGCCCTCCCGTCTTCCGGCGGCGGGCGCCGGGCTGTCTGCTTTTGAGGAAAGGGGATGGCAGCATGACTGAGAACGAGGAAAACAAGCTGCTGGAGGATATGTTTGCCGCGCTCACGGAGA
>JAEELK010000042.1 GCA_016282655.1 Bacillota bacterium
ATTCTCCGTAAAGACTGTCATCGAGTTCTAAGGAAGGAGGCAGAATACAATGAAAAAAGTAATTTGCTCCGTCAATCAGTTCTTCGGGGGCATCGGCGGCGAAGACAAGGCCGACCAGGAACCCCTGATCCAGGAAGGAGCCATCGGCTCCGCCAGACCCATCGCTGAAGCTCTGAAAGCCAACGCTGAGATCACCCACACCCTCATCTGCGGCGACAACTTCATGGGTTCCAACACCGACGAAGCCATCAGCCGCCTCATGGCCATGCTCGAGGGCAAGGAGTTCGACCTGCTGATCGCCGGTCCCGCCTTCCGCGCCGGCCGCTACGGCGTCGCCTGCGGCAACGTCTGCAAGGCCGTCCAGGAGAAGTTCGGCGTACCCGCCATCACCTCCATGAACGACGAGAACCCCGGCGTTGAGATGTTCAAGAAGGACGTGCTCATCTTCAAGGGCGGCTTCGGCGCTCCCAAGATGAGAGAAGACGTCGCTCTGCTCACCGCCTATGCCAACAGATTCCTGACCGGCGAGCCGAACCGCGGCGCCGAGATCGAAGGCTACTTCCCCAGAGGCTGCAGACACGAAGTCTTCCTCGAGGACAAGAGAGAGAACACCGCTGCCTACCGCGGCGTCCAGATGCTCATCAAGAAGATGAACAAGCAGCCCTATCAGACCGAGCTGATCATCCCCAAGAAGGACCTCGTTCCCATCGCTCCCGCCATCCAGGACATGAGCCAGGCCGTCGTCGCGCTGGTCTCCACCTGCGGCGTCGTTCCCGTGGACAATCCGGACCGCATCCAGTCCGCTTCCGCCACCAGATGGGGCAGATACGACATCAGCGGCGTAGACCGTCTGGAAGCCGGCGTCTACAAGACCATCCACGCCGGTTATGACCCGGCCGCCGGCAACGCGGACCCCAACGTCCTGATGCCCGTGGACGCCGCCAGAGCCCTGGAGAAGGAAGGCAAGTTCGGCAGACTGCACAACTACTTCTACACCACCGTCGGCACCGGCACCACCGAGGCCGAAGCCACCAGAATGGCTGAGGAAATGATCCCGCTGCTCCGCGAGGACGGCGTCAACGCCATCATCATGGGCTCCACCTGAGGCACCTGCACTCGTTGCGGCGCAACGATGGTAAAAGCCTTTGAGAGAGCCGGTTTCATGGTAGTGCATATGTGCAACCTGACCCCCGTCTCCCTGACGGTCGGCGCAAACCGCATCGTCCCCACCATCTCCATCCCCTATCCGCTCGGCGACCCCGCCACCCCGAAGGAAGAGCAGTGGAAGCTGCGTCTGCACAGAGTGGGTGTGGCCATCGACGCCATGCACACCGACATCACCGAGCAGACCGTTTTCAAAGTCCGCATCTAACGGATCCGATTTCTCCGATCGGCTGATCTCAGGGATGCTCCTGAAAGGCTCCGCTTTTTAGGAGCATCCTTTTCTAAGAGAAAAGCCAATGCAGCGCTTATCCCGCGCAAGACCTGGAGGTTTTCTCAATGACCGGCAAAAAAGCGAACGCGGTATTCATCATTTCCGTGATCCTGACCCTCGCCATCTCCCTCTGGGGCATCCTGCTCCCGGACTCCTTCGGCGTGGCCGCGAACGGAAGCATGAATTTCCTGACGACCGATTTCGGCTGGCTCTATGCCGTCGCCATGACTCTCTTCGTGGTGTTCTGTGTCTGGATCGGTTTCTTCAGCAAGTATAAGAACGTCCCGCTGGGTCCCGACGGATCCACCCCCGAATACAGCGACGTGGCCTGGTTCGCCATGCTCTTTTCGGCGGGCATGGGCGTCGGCCTGGTGTTCTGGGGCGTAGCGGAGCCTCTGAACTACTACCTGGCCCCCATCGGCGGCATCGAAGCCGCCACCCCGGAAGCCATGCGTTTCGCCTTCACCAAGTCCTTCCTCCACTGGGGCATCCACCCCTGGGCGAACTACTCGGTGCTGGCCCTCGCGCTGGCTTACATGCAGTTCCGCAAAGGCAAACCGGCTCTGGTGAGCTCGGTCTTCATCCCCCTCATCGGCGAGCAGCGCACCCAGGGCGGCATCGGCAAGCTGATCGACATCCTGGCCATCTTCGCCACCGCCGGCGGCATCGCCACCTCGCTGGGCCTCGGCGTGCTGCAGATCAACTCCGGCATGCACTTCCTGGCCGGCGTGCCAGAAACGCACATGGTGCAGCTGATCCTCATCATCGTGCTGGGCATCATCTACATCGCCACCGCTGTGGCGGGCGTGGAAAAGGGCATCAGCGTGGTGAGCAATCTGAACATCCGGATCGCCATCGTCGTCATGATCCTGCTCTTCGCCGTCGGCCCCACCGTGCCCATCCTGAACAACCTCGTAGAGGGCACCGGCGCCTATCTGAGCAGCCTCGTGTCCAACACCTTCGCCGTGGGCGCCTTCGGCGACGCCCCCTGGTATAAGTCCTGGACCACCTTCTACTGGGCCTGGTGGATCGCCTGGGCGCCGTTCACCGGCTCCTTCGTGGCGCGCATCTCCAAGGGCCGGACCATCGGAGAGTTCGTGAAGGGCGTCATGCTCATCCCCGCGGCCTTCTCCATCATCTGGTTCGCCATCTACGGCACCCTCGGCATGCAGACGGACCTCTCCGTCATGAAAGAGGCCGTGGCTTCTACCTCCACCGCCCTCTTCATCGTGCTGCAGCACTATCCGCTCGGCTTCATCATCTCCATCATCCTCTTCGTCCTGATCTGCACCTTCTTCATCACCTCCGCGAACTCGGCCACCTACGTGCTGGGCATGTACAGCGAAGAAGGCACGCTGAACCCGACGAACAAGACCAAGATCATCTGGGGCGTCCTCATGGGTGCTCTGGCTGCGGCGATGATGCTGGGCAACGACAACGGCCTCAGCATGCTGCAGACGCTGTCCATCGTGGCGGCATTCCCCTTCGCGTTCATCATGCTCTTCTCCATGGTCTCCCTGGTGAAGGCCCTGGCGAGCGAACGCAAGGAAAAGGAAGCCCTTCCCGAAGCGGAGCTTCCCGCGGAGGAAGCGCCCGCGCAGGAATAGCGGCCTCAGACAAAACGATCCGAAAAGGACCTTCGCAGACGCGCGGAGGTCCTTTTTTCATGCGTTTCGCCGCCCGCAAGCCCGGGGAGGCGCCATGCCTTTTTCCGGGACGCTCGCGCTAACGCTGAGACGCAGCGGTGCTAAGCTCCGGCTTCGCCTGCGGCTTGCCGATCGCTAAGGACCGGCGTCTCAGAGTTCCCTGTCAAAGGCATAGCGCCTCCCCGGGCATTTTTTCATATTGTTGAAAAAATAAACAAAATAATAAATCAGTCTCCGTGGAATCTGCTATAATTTTTATAATCTTATCGTTTTCGTCGATCCGAATGCGAAAAGACAGGAAGAGGTAGCGGAATGACTCTGAACGAGCTCGGCATAGGCAGATCCGGCATCATCGAGAGCGTCGCGGGCGAGGGCGCGCTGCGCCAGCACCTGCTCGACCTCGGCATGATCCCCGGCGTCGAAGTGACCATCATCAAATTCGCTCCCATGGGCGATCCCGTGGAGATCCAGATCCACGGCTACGAACTGACCCTGCGCCTCGCGGACGCGCAGCAGGTCACGGTGCGCCCCGGCCATGCCGAGCGCATGGACGAAGCCGCCGCGGAAGCCTTCTGGCAGGAGCGCAAGGACATCCCGCACCCCGGCCTCGGCGAGACGGGCAAGTTCCACCCCAAGGGCTCGGGCGAGCCTCTGCCGGACGAGACGCTCCTTACCTTCGCGCTGGTGGGCAATCAGAACACCGGCAAGACGACCCTCTTCAACCATCTGACCGGCGCCAACCAGCACGTCGGCAATTTCCCGGGCGTCACCGTGGACCGCAAGGACGGCGCCATCCGCGGCTACAAGAACACCTCCGTCACGGACCTGCCCGGCATCTATTCCATGTCTCCCTATTCCAGCGAGGAGCTGGTCTCGCGCAATTTCGTGCTGCAGGAGAAGCCGAAGGCCATCATCGACATCGTGGACGCCACGAACATCGAGCGCAACCTCTACCTCACCATGCAGTTGTTAGAGATGGACACGCCCGTGGTGGTGGCGCTGAACATGATGGACGAGCTGACCGGCAACGGCGGCTCTATCGACATCAACGAGATGGAAGAGATGCTCGGCACGCCGGTGGTGCCGATCTCCGCCGCCAAGCGGCAGGGCATCGACGAGCTCATCGACCACGCCGTGCACATCGCCAAATACCAGGAAAAGCCGCTCCGGCAGGACTTCTGCGGCATGGAGGACCACGGCGGCGCGCTGCACCGGGCGCTGCACGCCGTGACGCACCTGATCGCGGACCACGCGGAGCGGGCCGGCCTGCCGCCGCGCTTCTCCGCCAGCAAGCTCATCGAGGGCGACGCGCTGATCCTGGAACAGCTGAAGCTCGACGAGAACGAGCAGGCCACCCTGCGCCACATCATCCGCCAGATGGAGGAGGAGCGCGGGCTCGACCACAGCGCGGCCATCGCGGACATGCGCTTCGACTTCATCCAGAAGGTCGCCGCGCGCTGCGTCCACAAGCCGCACGAGAGCAAGGAGCACAAGCGCAGCAGAAAGATCGACAGCCTGCTCACCGGCAAATACACCGCCATCCCCTGCTTCGTCATCATCATGGCGCTCGTCTTCTGGCTCACCTTCAACGTGATCGGCGCCTTTCTGCAGGACCTCATGGCCAGGGGCATCGACTGGCTCGCGGGCGTCACGGACGCCGCGCTGACGGCGGCCGGTGTGAACCGCGCCATCCACGGCCTGATCATCGACGGCATATTCGAGGGCGTCGGCAGCGTCCTCAGCTTCCTGCCCGTCATCGTCACGATGTTCTTCTTCCTCTCGCTGCTGGAAGACAGCGGCTACATCGCCCGCGTCGCCTTCTTCATGGACAAGCTGCTGCGGCGCATCGGGCTCTCCGGCAAGAGCATCGTCCCCATGCTGGTCGGCTTCGGCTGCACGGTGCCTGCCGTCATGGCCACCCGCACCCTGCCCAGCGAGCGGGACCGCAAGATGACCATCCTGCTCACGCCCTTCATGAGCTGCACCGCCAAGCTTCCCATCTACGCCTTCTTCGTGAGCGCCTTCTTCCCGGGGCGCGGCGGCTTCATCATGACCGGGCTCTACGTCCTCGGCGTGCTCCTCGCGATCCTCGCCGCCTTCCTCTTCAAGCGGACCATCTGCAGGGGCGAGGCGATCTCTTTCGTCATGGAGCTGCCGAACTACCGCATGCCAAGCCCCCGGAGCGTGGTCCAGCTGCTCTGGGAGAAGTGCAAGGACTTCCTGCAGCGCGCCTTCTCCATCATCCTCATCGCCACCATCATCGTCTGGTTCCTGCAGAGCTTCGACTTCCAGTTCAACCTGGTCAGCAATTCGCAGGACAGCATGCTGGCAGCCATCGCCGGTCTGCTGGTCCCGCTCTTCCGGCCTGTCGCGCTGGGCGACTGGCGCCTCATCACGGCGCTCCTCAGCGGCTTCATGGCCAAGGAGAGCGTGGTCTCCGTGCTGGAGGTCCTATTCGGCACGGTGGGCGGCGTCGCCGGCGCCATGACGACCCTTTCCGCGGCCTGCCTGCTGGTCTTCAGCCTGCTCTACACCCCCTGCGTCGCCTCCATCGCCTCCATCCGCAGAGAGCTGGGGCCGCGCTGGGCAGCCTTCGTGGTGATCTGGCAGTGCTGCATCGCCTGGGTCGCGGCGCTCATCATGCGCCTGATCGGCGCGGGCATCGGGCTCTAAGGAGGGGGATCGCGTGAACGCCTGGGATCTCATCCTTCTGGCAGCGCTGCTCGCGGCCGTGCTCCTCGCCATCCGGAGCATCCGGCGCGGCAAGGGAAGCTGCGGCTGCGGCTGCAGCGGCTGCGCGCACGCGGCGGAATGCCGGAAAAAGAAAGAATAAAAGCGCAAATAAAAAAAGACCGGGCCGCGGCGCGTAAGGCGCCTTAGAGCCCGGTCTTTTCGTATGTCCTGTGGTCCCGGAACGCGTCGTCCCGGATGGAGCGCAGGTAGCGATTCAGGAAGCCCTCTCCCGCGCAGAGCGCGTCCCAGAGCGCTCCGCTTTGGGGCATCTCCTCGCCGCATCCGGCAAAGTAGGCCTCGTTCACGTCCGCGAAGAAGCGCGCCGCGCCGGCCTCGCCCAGATCCCGCAGCGCCTGCCGGTAAGCGCCCTCCCAGATGTAGCGGCGCGCCGCCGCCTCCTCCGGAAAACGCAGGGCCTCGGTATGGTAGGAGAAGCCGTCCGCGCGCAGCTCCAGCGTGCCGTACTGGAAGGGATGCGTCAGCAGCGAGGAGGACGCGAGCTCCCAGAAGCCGGCTTCGCTCTCCTCCATGTGCTGGATGTGCATGTGGCCGCTCAGATTGCAGAGGACGCCGCGCGTCTCGTAGAGCCGCAGCAGCGCCTCCCCGTCCTGCACGGTGTAGCCGTCGCGAAAGAGACGGTTGTGGGCGAGGAGGTTCTGATGGCTCAGCGCGATCACCCTGGCGCCGGCTTCGGCAGCCGCCCGCAGCTGCGCTTCCGCCCAGCGGAGGGTCTCCTGCTGCAGGCGGCCCGGCGCGGCCTCCGTGTTGACGTCCACCGCCAGCAGCCAGAGCGCCGGGCCGAGGGCGGCGCGGTAGCTGAGCGAAGCTTCGTGCCGCGCCGCCGCGGCGCCAAAGCCATAGTCCTCGTAGAGGCGCGCGAATTCCGCCGGGGAAACGCGCTCCGCGGCGTCCAGCGCCGCGCCGCGCACCGAGGCGGCGCCGCCCCGCAGGTCGTGGTTGCCCGGCAGCACGAAGAGCGGGATCCCCGCTTCGCGCAGCACGGCGAGCTTTTCGAGCAGCGCCTCGTGTTCGCTTCGCCTGCCGGAAAGGCTGAGGTCCCCCGTCAGAAGGAGCGCGTCCGGCCTCGTCCGCAGCATCTGCTGCAGAAAGGCGTCCGTGATGGCCTCGCCGTAGGGCGTGGCCTTGCTGTCCACCGTGCCGCCGCCATATGCGTCAATAGAGATCGCCTCCGGCAGTGCGTAATGCAAGTCGGAGGCGATGCAGATCATCATATTATTCGGTCTCCTTCAGCCACTGCGCCACGTTCTCGTCCGTGCCGCGGACCCAGTGCGTGCCTTCCACCACGTGCTGGGTGCCTTCCCGGTAGTTCAGGCCCGACGTAGCGTAGTCGTAGGACAGCGCCACGCGCTGCTTTTCCAGCCAGGGGTTGGGACTGGGGATCGCCGAGAGCAGGCTGCGCGTATACGGATGCAGCGGCCGATCGAAGATCTCCTGCTTAGTGCCGCTCTCCAGCAGATGCCCCAGATGGAGCACGCCGATGCGGTCGGAGATGTACTTGACCATGGAAAGGTCGTGCGCGATGAACATATAGGCCGAGCCGGTCTCGTCCTGGATGTCCTTCATG
>JAEELK010000043.1 GCA_016282655.1 Bacillota bacterium
GCGGAGGACGCCGCCTTCCGGGCGGAGATCCGGCAGAAGGGCGAAGAGACCCTGGCCTATCTGCAGAAGAACCATTTGAAAGGCGTCGTGTTGGCCGGCCGTCCGTATCATCTGGATCCAGAGATCAACCACGGCATCGACAAGCTCATCCTTTCGCTGGACATGGCCGTGCTGACGGAGGACTCCGTCTCGCATCTCGCCGAATTGCCGCGCCCGCTGCGCGTGCTGGACCAGTGGACGTATCATTCCAGGCTCTATAAGGCCGCCAACTTGGTCTGCAGCTATGAGAACGTGGACCTGGTGCAGCTGAACTCCTTCGGCTGCGGCGTGGACGCGGTCACCACGGACCAGGTGGAGGAGATCCTCACCGAGCGCAACAAGCTCTACACCGTGCTGAAGATCGACGAAGGCGCCAATCTCGGCGCGGCGCGCATCCGCCTGCGCTCCCTGAAGGCCGCCATGGGATCCCGCGAGAAGGAAGGGATCCGCGCGGGCGGCAGCAGCAAGCCTTTCCAGCGCGCCATCTTCACCAAGGAGATGAAGCGCATCCGCACCATCCTCATCCCGCAGATGTCACCGCTGCACTTCCAGTTCCTGGAGGCGGCGCTCGGCGCCTGCGGCTACAAGGCGGAGCTCCTGCCCGTCGTGGACAGGAACACGGTGGATGCAGGCCTGAAATACGTCAACAACGACGCCTGCTATCCGACCATCGTCTCGCTGGGGCAGATCCTCAGCGCCCTGGAGAGCGGAAAATACGATCCGGACACGACTGCCATCTTCATGTCGCAGACCGGCGGTCAGTGCCGCGCCAGCAACTACGTTTCCCTGCTGCGCCGCGCGCTCCGCGAGATGCACATGGAGCAGATCCCGGTCATCTCCGTCAACTGGACCGGCCTGGAGCAGAACCCCGGCTTCAAGCTCTTCAGCCTGCCATTGATCAAGCGGGCAGCCATGGGCCTGATCTACGGCGACGTGCTCATGCGCGTGCTGCTGGCGACACGGCCTTACGAGGCGGAAGCCGGCGCGGCCAACGCGCTCTCGGAAGCCTGGGCGGAAAAGCTCAAGAAGAGCGTGGCGAAGGGGAGCCTTCTTTCCATGAACCGCAACATCCGCGCCATGGTCCGCGACTTCGACGAGCTGCCGCGCAGAGACGTGAAGAAGCCCCGCGTCGGCGTGGTCGGCGAGATCCTGGTGAAATACCATCCGCTCGCGAACAACCGCATCGTGCGCATCATCGAGCAGGAGGGGGGAGAGGCTGTGGTATTCGACCTCATCGACTTCTTCCTCTACGGCATGTACAACAAGACCTTCAATTTCGAGAAGCTCGCGGGCTCGGAAAAGGAGGTGAAGCAGCAGCTCCGGATGATCTCGCTCATCGAGTGGCTGCGGAACGGCGCGCGGCGGATCCTGGACCAAAGCAGGCATTTTGAGGGACCCGCGCGCATCACGCACGTGGCGGAGGAGGCGCAGAAGGTGGCCTCGCTCGGCAATCAGTGCGGAGAAGGCTGGCTCCTGGTCGGCGAGATGGTGGAGATGCTGGACAGCGGCATCGACAACATCTGCTGCCTGCAGCCCTTCGCCTGCCTGCCGAACCACGTCACCGGAAAGGGCATGATGAAGCCGCTCAGGGCCTACAAACCCTCGGCGAACATCGTCGCCATCGACTACGATCCCGGCGCCAGCGACGTGAACCAGCTCAACCGCATCAAGCTGATGATGGCCACCGCGTTCAAAAACATGGAGGCCGCGGAGAGGGAATAACACGCATTTGCTTGCAATTTGCCGCATATCCCCGTATAATATCTACATTCTTTTTTCAGAGAGGTCATTTTTATGGGCAGACACGGAACCATCGCCGGCCGCAAAGCGGCGCAGGACGCCAAGCGCGGCCAGATCTTCACCAAATACGCGAGAGCCATCACCATGGCAGCGAAATCCGGCGGAGATCCCAACTACAACGTTTCGCTGAAGCATGCCATCGAGCGTGCCAAGGCCATCAACATGCCGAACGACAACATCACCCGTGCCATCAAGAAGGGCACCGGCGAGGACGGCGGCGCCAACTACGAAGAAGTCACCTTCGAGGGCTACGGCCCCGGCGGCGTGGCGGTCATCGTGGAAGCGCTCACGGACAACCGCAACCGCACCACCTCTGCCGTGAAGCACGCCTTCGACAAGAACAACGGCAACATGGGCGTCCCCGGATGCGTCTCCTATATGTTCAACCGCAAGGGATACATCGTCATCGAGCAGGACGGCTCCATCGACGAAGACGCGCTGATGGAAGCCGCGCTGGAAGCCGGCGCGGAAGATTTCGTCCCGCAGGAGGACTGCTTCGAGATCTATACCAGCCCGGACGATTTCAACGACGTCACGGAGGCCCTGCGCGGCGGCGGCTTCGAATTCATCGAGTCCAACGTGGAGTTCATCCCCTCCATGGAAGCGACCCCGGACGAAGGCGCCATGAAGAACCTGCGCAAGCTGATCGAGATGCTGGAAGATGACGATGACGTGCAGAACGTCTATCACAACTGCGCAGTCGACCTGGAAGAATAGACCATAGAAAAAATGAGACAGATCCTGGGGTGCGGTCGTTTCTTCCGTCACGTCAGGATCTTCTTTTTGCACTCGCTTTTCCGTTGGCCCGGCAGGGCGCACGCGCGTCCGCCGGCTCCGGATCAGAAAGGAAAGACTCAGATGAAAAGGGCTCTCGCCACATTGCTGATACTCACTATGCTCTTTGGACTCGCCGCCTGCGGCGGCGGAAAGCCTGCCGCGCCGGCGCATGAAAACAAGGCGGTCGTCGCCATCCCGCAGGATCTGGACAGCCTGGATCCGCACAAATCCAACGCCTCCGGTACGCAGGAGGTCATGCTGAACGTCTTCGCGGGCCTGCTGAACTTCAGCAGCGGCGGCGAGATCCTCCCCGCGCTCGCGGAACGCTGGGAGATCAGCGAGGACGGCCTCATCTACACCTTCCATCTGAAAGAAGGGCTCAGCTTCCACGACGGCAGCGAAGTCGACGCCGCGGACGTGAAGTACTCCTTCGACCGCCTCTGCGGCAAAGACATCAAGGAGCCCGAGGTCGTCAAGGCGACCTACGCGGACGTCATCGACCACGTGAACGTCCTGGACGATCATACCGTGGCGATCGTCCTGAAAAAGCCGGACGCGAGCTTCCTGTCTTACCTCTACATCGCGGTGATCCCGGAGGGGAGCGGTCCGTCCCAGGCGCAGACGCCGGTCGGCGCCGGCCCGTTCCGCTGCGCCTCCTACACGCCCGGCGTGGGACTCACGCTCGAAAAGTTCGAGGACTACTACGAAGAAGGCCTGCCGTATCTGGACGAAGTGGAAGTCAAGATCTTCACGGATTCCTCCAGCGCGGTGCTCGCGCTCGCCAACGGCGAATACGACTATATGAGCGTCGCCTATGATCTGGTCAGCCAGGTGCCGGAGGATCAGTTCGAGATCTATAACTACGGCTCCAACACCATCCAGCTCCTGGGGCTGAACAACAGCTTTGAACCTTTCTCGGACATCCGGGTCCGCCAGGCGCTGAACTACGCCGTGGACCGCGACGCGCTGATCGAACTCGTCGCGCCGGGCTCCCAGAAGGTCTATTCCAACTTCTCGCCGCTCATGGAGTACTGGTACGAGGATCTGGGCGAGCTCTATCCCTACGATCCCGAAAAGGCGAAGGCGCTGCTCGCGGAGGCCGGCTGCAGCGACCTGCACTTCACCTGCACCGTCGCCTCCGAGTACGACCAGAACGTCAACGCCGCCACCATCATCAAGAACCAGCTCGAGAAGGTCGGCGTCACCATGGATCTGAAGCTCTGCGACTGGAACACCTGGCTGGAGAAGATCTATACGGAGTTCGATTACGAAGCGACCGTCATCGGCTTCACCGGAAAGCTGGACCCGGATCCGATCCTCGTCCGCTTCACCACGGGCTTCAAGCGCAATTTCATCGAATTCGAAAACGAAGCGTATACGGACGCTGTGCTCTCCGCCAGAGAGGAGACCTCGCAGGAGGCCCGCGCGGCGCTCTTCAAAAAGGCCCAGCGCATCCTGGGCGAGGAGGCGGCCTCCGTCTTCCTCATGGACGTGGATTTCTACATCGCGGTCAAGAAGGATCTGGAAGGCTTCGTGCCGTATCCGGTCTATTTCATCGACATGAAGAACTGGCGCTGGGCCGAGTAGCCCCGCGCCGAGGGGGATCGTAAGGCGGTCATGGGAAAGCGCATCCTTTACTCCATCCTTACCTTCTTTCTGGTCACCATCCTGCTCTTTGCCGTCTTCCAGCTCATTCCGGGCAGCCCCGTGCTGAACAGGCTCGGTCTGGAACCGGACCCCGCGCTGGAGGCGGCGCTGCGCAGCGAGTACCATCTGGATGACCCGCTCCTGGGCCGCTATTGCTCCTGGCTCTGGGATCTCTTCCATCTGGACATGGGGCGCTCTCTGCGCTACGATCTGCCGGTGAACCAGCTGCTTCTGCAGCGCCTGCCCAACACCATCGGGCTGGCGCTTTTTGCCTTTGCGTTCGTCCTGCTCCTCGGCATCCCGCTCGGCGTGCTCGCCGCAAAGCTGAGCAAGGGAAAGCGCGGCGCGGTCTTCAACGGCTTCTGCCAGCTCGGCGTGGCGCTGCCGTCATTCTTCGTCGCCATGCTCCTGATCCTGCTCTTCTGTCTGAAGCTGAAGTGGCTGCCCGTCAACTGCTTCGTCAGCCTGAACAAGGGCCTCTTTCCCTTCCTGCGCGGGCTGCTCCTGCCGGCCCTGGCGGTGGCCTTCTCCGGCATCTCCACCACGGCCCGCTACGTGCGGAGCTCCGTCTTGGAGGAGATGGGGAAGGACTACGTGCTCACGGCCAGGAACAAGGGCGTCAAAGAGGGCGTCATCCTGCGCAGCCACATCCTGCGCAACGCCATGATCCCCGTCGTGACCATCCTCGGCATGATCTTCGTCAGCATCATCACCGGCTCCATCGTGGTGGAGCAGGTCTTTTCCATCCCCGGCATCGGCATGCTGCTCGTCTCCGGCATCCAGAGCCTGGACATCGTGCTCGTGCAGGGCATCTGCGTCTATATCTCCCTGGTGGTCATCGTGGCCTATCTGCTGCTGGATCTGCTCTACATGGCCATCGACCCCCGCATCCGCATCCAGGAGTGAGCCATGCGCAAGGCCTTTCGCAACAGAAACTTCATAGTGGGCTTCGTGCTGGTGCTCTTCCTGCTCTGCATGACGCTGCTCAGCGTCGTCTGGACGCCGCAGGATCCGCTGGAGACCGGAACGGCCTTCCTCATGCCTTCTACCGAGCACTGGGCCGGCACGGACCGCCTCGGCAGAGACGTCTTTTCCCGCTGCATGGCTGCAGGGCAGGCCGCCTTTCTGATCGGCCTCTGCACGGTCAGCGCCGCCACCGTGATCGGCGTGGTCCTGGGCCTTCTGGCCGGCTACTACCAGGGCTTTCTCGGCTCGCTCATCATGCGCTGCACGGACGCGTTCAAGTCGATCCCGAGCCTCCTCATGGCCATGATCATCGCGGCGATCCTCGGGCGCAACCATTTTTCGACCATCCTCGCCATCACGCTGATCCTGATCCCGCAGTTCGTGCGCATGACGCGCGCCAGCGTGCTGCAGGTGCGCGAACAGGAATACATCCAGTGGACGAAGCTGATCGGGCTCAGCTCCCGGCGCATCCTCTTTCTGCACATCCTGCCGAACGTGCGATCCACCATCATCGTCACCGCCTCGCTGGCCTTTTCCGAAGCCGTCCTGACCGAAGCCGCGCTCTCGTTCCTCGGACTCGGCGTGCAGCCGCCCGCGCCCAGCTGGGGGCACATGCTCTCCGAAGGCCTGCGCTCCATCCGGACGGCGCCCTGGAACGTGCTGCTGCCCGGCCTGATGATCACCTTCCTGGTGCTCGGCTTCAATCTGCTCGGCGAC